>JBDKTH010000205.1:0-16074 GCA_039680305.1 Thermoguttaceae bacterium
GGATGGCCGGTGAGGACTTCCGTGGCGATGTAGTCGTCGCTGAAGATGCCGTGCTGCTGCGGGTTCAGCCCACCCTCATAGCGACTGGGGTAGCCAGCCCCGTGAAGTACGAACCGGTCGTGATGGGCGGCATCGAGCCAGGGGGTGCGTTCGGCGTCGGCACACTCCCAGTTGATCACCGTCCAGCCGAGTTTGCCCGGCCCCGGCTTGCCGATTCGCAGGTGGTTCGTCTGGCCGCCGTCGAGCCAGCCGATGAGCTGGTCGTGGCCGCTTTCGGAGATTTGCGGCGAATCGTCGCCCAGCGTCTCACGGATCCAAGCAAACATCTCGCCCCAGGTGTTGCGAGTGTAGACGCGGTCGACGAACTTGCCATCGACGGTCCAATAGTCGTAGGTGCCGATGCTCGACCAGACGTCGATGAAGAAGCCCGTGGGTGCCAGGTTCTCGCGAATCCAGCGGACATTCGGCTGCAGGTACGGGGCGATCCGGTCAGACCGGTAGCGATACGATTGGGCCCCGCGCCACGAGTTGTCCCACGCCTTGACCGGTTGGCCGTTGCGGTCAAAGGCGATGTTCTTCTCGTAGGAAAAACCGTCGGCGTCGGGATAGAAGTCGATGTAGTTGTCGTGGGGGGCGAACAGCGTGCCCGCCTGCTTGCAGGTCTGGATCAACTGCTTCATCTCGTCGAGGGTGCCCAAGTCGGGGTTCGGCGGACAGATGTTGGGCAGGCGGTAGTCGTAGCCCCACCGCTGCCAATTGTGCCAGACGACCATCGCGTCGGTCAGGCCGTAGCGGAATGCCCGCTGCAACTGCGTGGCGCTCTCGGCATACCGGCCGCCCCACAGGTCGAAGACGAACCGGCCGGCGGCCTTCTTCACGCCCCCGGCCGCCTTCAGGCCGTTGACGTCATGCCACACCCGGGCGCCTTCCCAGACGTTTTCCGCAGGGATGAACGTGTAGGTGGGCGAGTGCGGCGTGTGGAGCGAATAGTGCCGGTCTTGGGGGCCGACCTCTAACGCATCGGCCGGGATATCGACCGCCTGGACCACCGCGGGACCCTCGGCAAAGTCGAAGCCCACAAACGAGGTGGCCAGCCGATGCCCTTCAAACGCCAACCGGTACGGCTTGGGATCGCGCACCACGTTCCCATGTCCCGCATAGACCTGCGAGACCGGCAGGCTCCACGATCCGACCGCCGCATCCTCCAGATACACGACGTGCCAGGGCTGCGCGGCCGGCCCGTTTTCCAACTGCATCTTGGCCCGCAGAACGCCGCTCTCCACAGTGAGCCGAATGACCAGGTCGAACGAGCCCAGCAGGCCGCGGAAACGATGCCGCACCTGATAGCCGCCTTCGATCGGCTCTTCTTTGGCCTCGTCCAGCAGGATTGGGGCCCGAAGGTCCTCCAGTTGAATGCCAGCCACCCGGGCTTGGAATCCGCGGAAGTAGACCCGCCGGCCATTGGCCGCGAAGCCCACGACCGCGTCAAGCAGCCCCCGCTGGCCCGGCCAGAGGCGGATCTCGTACGACGTGTTGCCGCGTTTGAAAGAGCCCAGCACGCGCGAACCGGTGTCGTCGTTCGGGAACGGGGCCGGCTTGGCCGGCGTGCCGGCCACTAAGGTCGGCTCGGCCCAATAGGAGTGGTCCCAACTGGTGTTCTTCTTCGGGCCTGGGTGCGACTCCAGTTGCAGCCGGACCGTCTGGCCGGCGTACGCGCTCAGATCGGCCTCGCCAGGCAACCAGCGTTTGGCGACCGCATGCCGCTCGAACACAATCTTACCGAACTGGCCGGCCGGGGCGTCCCAGGGGGCCACGCGCACGCGGAAGGTCAGGCCGTCGCTGTCCCCCTCAGCGACCTGCCCCTGGGCAAAGGCCAGCCGAAGCCGCGATGTTTTGGGGAGTTCCACAGGATACTCGACCAAGAGCGTTCCCGCCCCGCTTTTCCACGGCGGATGAATGCCGAGGACGCTCCGCACCTGGCCGTCCAACGCTTGGCGCGTAAGCTGCATCGACGCCCCGCTTTTGGGGTCCGAGCCCTGCCAGCCCGCGGACATCGTCTGCGCCGGCTGGCCGAACACCTCAAACACCGTCCGGTGCACGGGCAACTGCCAGAGTGCCAACTGTCCAGTCGGCACCATCTTGAACGGCTTCCACTCGACGGTCGGGACCGGCTTGGGGGCCGCGGGAAGTTTGGTCTGAAGAATCAGGATCGGATGGGCAACCAACGCCAGGCCATTCTGAGAGAATCGGGCATAGGCGTGGATCGGGTAATGAACGTTGCTATACGTCCCTTTGCCGGCAACCACGGTGAACGCCACAGCCGTCGAGCCTTTCGCCCCCACGGAAAACGGCACCGGCTTGCCTGGTTCCGCACGCCAGCGGTCGACCAGACCGAGTTCAACCGTGCCTTGGAGGGGGGCATCGCCCTTGTTTTCCAGCAACACCCGCACCGCCTGCGGCACATCGGTCTGGGTGACTTCCGTCGGGCCTTCGATCCGAACACTCAACGGACCGGCCGTATCGACCGGCGGATTGTAGGCCAAGGCTCCGCTGGCCAAGACAACGAGACTCAACAGGGCAGCGGCGAGAGACTGAATCAAACGGGATCGCTTGTGAGGCAAATTCATCGTGGTTATCCACAGAGGTGGGGATTCCGGCAGGTCAAATGCTTCCATGGTAATCTGCCGTTGCCACAGAGCAAGTATTTCCGGAGCGATTGCGACCCTGGGGAGGCGTATCGTATCATGACGGCCTGCCCCACGCGAACAGGACATCAAGGACCCGTCCAGAAATAACTTGGAGAATTGACCTACCAATGAAGCAACTGCCGTGAGAAAACGCCGGAAGTCTGCACCGGGTGCAGCGGCAGTTGCTTCATTGATGGACGATGGATTCTCCGGAAAACGGACGAAAAAACGCATGAGCCCCCCCGTAGAAAGAGAGAATCCGCCGTTGGTCATGGATCGCCCAGCGTCAAAGGCTCGGCGGATTCTCTCTTTCTAGTAGGCCAATTCTCCAAGTTATTTCTGGACGGGTCCCAACCCCGAGAATTCTCGATGGAAACGATCAAAGGCAACATCTACGACTTTCCGAAGTACTACGACCTCCTGTTCGGCGCCGACTGGAAGGCGGAATACGACTTCCTCAAGGCATGCTTTGCGAAGCATGCCAAGCGGCCGGTAAAGCGGTTGTTCGAGCCGGCCTGCGGCACGGGCCGGTTGCTGATCCGGTTTGCCAAAGCGGGCTACGAGGTGTCGGGCAACGACTTGAACCCGAAAGCCGTGGCCTTCTGCAACGCCCGGCTCGAACGTGCGGGCTTCGCGCCGAGCGTGCTTGTGAGCGACATGTCCGATTTCCGCCTCCGTCGCAAGGTGGATGCGGCGTTCAATACGATTAACAGTTTTCGCCATCTCGACACCGAGGCGAAGGCCGAAAACCACCTGCGTTGCATGGCTGCCGCCTTGGCGAAAGGGGGGATTTACGCCCTCGGCTTCCATCTGATCCCCGCCCGCGGCGCCCGATGCGAAGAAGAGTCGTGGTCAGCACGGCGTGGAGACTTGATGGTCAACTCGTACATGCGGTCCCTGCGCCTGGATCTCAAACGGCGTCAGGAATGGGTCCGCCTGGTCTTCGACGTCTACACGCCGCTGCGCCAGTTCCGGCTCGACGACGAGTTCCCCTTCCGCACTTACAAGGCCGAGCAATTCCGGCGACTCTTGAGCCGCGTCGAAGAGCTGGAACTCGTGGAGATGTACGATTTTACGTACGATATCGACCAGCCGATCGAGATCCAGCCGCGGACCGAGGATGTGATTTATATCCTGCGGAAGAAGTAGCCAGAACGCAGCAATTGGCGGTCAGCCGTTGGTGAAGCGGAAAGCCGACGGCTGAGAACTGTCCTGCGGCCTGCGGCCTACCCCTGAACCTTGGCCTGTGGCGAGGCGTCCTTCATAAGGGCACGCTTGGAACGCTTTTTCGGGACGAGCAACGAGCTGGCCATCGTCAGCAATCCGAGGGCGGCGACGACGCCCACGACGCCCATCCAACGCGAGTGGGCGGCCACCATGGCATGGTACTGGCCGATTTCGGGCGAGCGGAAACGCACGCCGAGCCGCAACTCCTGCCAGACGACCCAGGCGTGCATGGGCGACACCGTGTTGAGATCGATCATCTGCGGCCGGTTCCGGTAGAAGTAGCCAGCCACGACGAGCGAGGCCACGGTGATCATCGCCCCAACCAACAGGAGTTGTTGGCGCAGCCCCCAGGTCGAACGCGGCCGGGCCGCCACCTCGACCGGGGCTCGTTTGAGCGCCCTAAGCCCTTGGAGCGTGGGGACTTCGAGCACGACGCCGCAGGCACAGCGGACCTCTTGGCCCGCCTGGGCGAGTTCGACGGGGATCTCCTGGCCGCACGAGCAAGGGAGCAGGTACTTGATATTCGCCATGGGTCTTCTGCCAGTGGTCGGGTATGCCGGAAACGGCGTGAGGCGCGACGGGTGTGCTTTTCCAGTGTAATGTGCGTTGACACGGTTGGCGAGATGAATCGCGTGAGACGCGGGCTCGACCCCAGCGGCGCGAGGCGAGAGCTTGGGTTCAGGGCCTGGAATTCTTGCTCCACTCGGTGTCGCCTGAAGGCGCTGCCGAGGCGTTTGGAGGACGTTTTTTTCGGGGCCAAAGGGGGTGGGGTAGCGGTGCTTCTATGTTCGCTAGAATTCCCAACTTATGACACGGGGGCCGGCTTCGGTTTTGCGAGGATTTTTCTTGAAGGAATTATGGGGTAAGACCCTAGACGGTGTTTCCAGCGTAAGTAAAATAGAAACGCCGGTCCCCTCGAAACCCAGCCCCGGATAGAGGCCAGCGGGTGAGAAAGCATCAACGCTTCCCGCCTCCCAACAAAACCGAGGGTGACTCCGCGACAGCGCGGCGTAAATAGTTCTTTCCTTGTGCCGGATCTTTATGGCCTAGTGATCTTGATCTTCCCTTGGCGGAAATGCGAGATTGACTAGTCCCACGCACTCGGAGCTCTGTAGGACGTCGTGAGAGAGTCTAGGAAACCTGGAAAGCCTGGACGGGAGCTGTTTTCTTCCCGTAGGAGGAATCCTTTACCAAATGTCGAGGGGTCCCGCCGACCCAGGGATTCAGTGGTATTATTGCGTGGTCTGCCACGGCCAAATATAGGGACAGCATCCATGGTGGTAGGGAGGAGTTGCTTGCGGAGTTGTGGCTGGTGCGTTCCGCAGGAGGTCTTGCCCGCTTCTTGCCTCTGCGGCTTGGGCCGTTTTCCCAGCACCCCACGCGAGCATCTCTGGGTTTATGTGACCGCTTGATTGCGAAAACTTAGGAGTCTTGCATTGTACGACGCAGACGCACTGTTGGACGAGCTGGCGGAAGTTGTCACGTCCCATGATGTGGATGAGGACGATCTCGATCTCGCAGACAAGGTCGAAGAGTCGCTCGATCTGGACGACGAGTTGGACGAAGAGCCCGATCTCGATGCCGACTCCATTCCTGACCTCGATGAAGAGACCGAAGAACTCGCTAGTTCGGAAGGGGACCTGGAGTCCTGGTCGGACGATCCGGTCCGCATGTATCTCACCCAGATGGGCGAGATTCCCCTGCTGACCCGCCAGCAGGAAATCGCCCTGGCCAAGCGCATCGAACTGACGCGGCGCAAGTTCCGCCGCAAGGTGCTGGAGTGTGATTATGTCGTGCAACAGGCCGTCCGCGTCTTGCGGCGGGTGCACGATGGCGAACTCCCCTTTGACCGCACCGTGCAGGTCTCGGTGACCGATCGGCTCGAGAAGGAACAGATCCTCGGCCGGCTGCCGCACAACCTCAAGACCCTGACGGTGATCCTCAAGCGAAACCGTCGCGACTACAACATCGCCACCGGCAAGTCGCCCTCGATGGGCCAGCGCCGGGCCGCCTGGCGCCGGCTGGGCCACTCCCGCCGTCGCGCCGTTCGCCTGGTGGAAGAACTCGGCCTGCGAACCCAGCGGATCGAAACCAATATCATCACGCTCGAAGAGTTCAGCCGCCGCGTCGACGAGTTGAAGGCCCGCATTGACGAACACCGCAAGGCCGGCGGACCCGCCAAGGAACGCGAGCCGTGGCTGGTCGAGTTCCGCAACATCCTCCGCGCCACCCAGGAAACGCCTCGCAGCCTGCGGAATCGCGTCGCCTATCTCAAGCAGGTCTACTCCGAGTATCAAGAGGCCAAGCGTGGCCTCTCCGAAGGCAACCTCCGCCTGGTCGTCTCGATTGCCAAGAAGTACCGCAACCGCGGCCTGAGCTTCTTGGACCTGATCCAGGAAGGCAACGCGGGCCTGATGCGGGCGGTCGACAAGTTCGAGTATCGCCGCGGCTTCAAGTTTTGCACCTACGCGACCTGGTGGATCCGTCAGGCGATCACCCGGGCCGTAGCCGATCAGAGCCGCACGATCCGCATTCCGGTCCACATGGTCGAAACGATGAGCCGCGTGCGGAACGTTTCCCGCAAGCTGCTCCAGGAACTGGGCCGCGAGCCGACGATCGAAGAGACCGCCAACGCCAGCGGCACCTGCATGGACGAAACCCGTCGGGTGCTGGCGATGAGCCGTTACCCGATCAGCCTGGACCGGCCGGTTGGCAACAGCGAAGACAGCCATTTCGGCGACCTGCTGCCCGACGGCGCCGCCGAGAGCCCGGCGATCGGCGCCACGCAAGAGATGCTCCGCCGCCGGATCACCAAGGTCCTCAAGACGCTCAGTTATCGCGAGCGAGAGATCATCAAGCTCCGTTACGGCCTGGGCGACGGCTACAGCTACACGCTGGAAGAAGTGGGCCACATCTTCAAGGTGACCCGCGAACGAATCCGCCAGATCGAGGCCAAAGCGGTCCGCAAGCTCCAGCAGCCTAGCCGCAGCCAGGAGTTGGTTGGCTTCCTCGACTAAGCCTTCAGCGTAAGCATTGCAACTCTCCCAGGGCCGGACGCTCAGCAACGTCCGGCCCTTTTATTTTGGGCGCGGAACGGCACAAAGCGCTAAGCCGCAAGCGGCGGCTTTCTTCATCAATCATCATTCTGCATTCTGCATTTCTTTCCCCCGCCCCCTTTGACAACCGCGACGCGTCGCGTTACATTCAAGGGGTGACTTTGGGCGTTGGTGGTCGGCCGTGCGGGCTCGCACGACCGACGAACAGGGAACACCGGTGCGAATCCGGGACGGCCCCGCCGCTGTGACCGAGAGAGGAAAGCTCGCCCCATCTTGAGTGGCCATTGTCGCTGACGCTTCGGCGGAAGCGATGAGAAGGCTTGGGTGAGCCTGGGCTCGGGAGTCAGAAGACCTACCAACGCAGGACGTGCGGCCTTCTGCGCGGGACAGAAGCTGCGAACGAGCTTTCCCTTTTTACCGAGCGCTGTCTGTCGGCCACTTTGCTGCGTTGGTTTGCTGCCTGCGCGTCTGCACAGGGCGGCCCGCTTAACGTGCGCCGCAAACGCGTACTGCCATGAAATGTCCCGGTTCGTCTTGCGTGCGACGTCGCGGCCCGCGACGGGCATTTACGCTCGTCGAACTGCTCGTCGTGATCGCGATCCTCGGCATCCTGATCGCTCTCTTGTTGCCCGCGGTGCAGGCTGCACGGGAAGCCGCCCGGCGCATGTCGTGCAGCAACAATCTCCGCCAGATGGGAATCGGGCTGCACAACTATCACGCTGCGCACCAGTGCTTTCCGCCCGGCGGAATCGAGCCGCGCACGCCGCTCAAGCCGGCCGGTCGGCAGTTGGCCTGGTCCGTGTTCCTCCTGCCGTTCGCCGAGCAGCAGAACGTTTACGCGATGCTCGACACGGGCAAGGCGTTCGACAGCCCGGCCAATGCGGCCGGCGCGGCGACCGTACTCTCCCTGTACTTGTGCCCAAGCACGCCGCACCCGACGCTCTTGCACGATGGTCGCGGGGCGTGCGACTACGGCGGCATCTACGGGGAGCGAATCACCAGCCCCAACAATCCGCCCAAAGGTGCAATGCTCTATGACCGGGCGATTCGGATAGCTGAGATCACCGACGGCACCTCGCACACCCTGCTCGTCTCCGAGGACTCGGGATTCGTTGACGGCCAGTGGATCAACGCGCGGAATGTCTTTGATCAGGCGTACCCGATCAATCAGGCGCCGTCGTTTGAGAACGACATCCGCAGCAAACATCCCGGCGGCGCCAACGGCCTGTTGGCCGACGGCGCGGCCCGGTTCCTTCCGGAGACGACGAAGCTGACCGTGCTTGCGGCCCTTTGCACGCGTGCGTTAGGGGAGATTGCGGAAGAGTTTTGAGATACGACTTGGAGACCCAACTGAGGAGAAACCGAAATGAGATGCACCGTGAAGCAACACCTTGCGCTAACCATGCTGCTGCTGACGGCATCGACCTGGACGCCTCGTGCCAACGCGGTCGTCGTGGACTTCGAGGACGTCGGAAAAGGCCTGACGGCCAATAGCTACTGGAACGGGGCGAACCAGTCCGGGGGCTTCACCAGCGGCGGCCTGTGGTTCAAGAACAACTACAATGCAACCTGGTACAGTTGGGACGGCTGGGCCTATTCCAATACGACCGACACCACGACGGCCGGCTACGGGAACCAGTACAGTGCGTACGCCGGTCATGGACACGCAGGCTCCGCCACCTACGGCGTGTCTTTCCGAGGATTCGGCGAACCGGCTTCGATCAGCAACATCCCCGCCGGCCGGCTCCTGGGGGCTTATGTCACCAACACGACTTATGCGGCGTTGTCGATGCTCCAGGGCGACCCTCCTCCGGATGCCTTCGCGAAGAAGTTTGGCGGGGCGACGGGCAACGATCCCGACTGGTTCCTTCTGACCGTCACCGGCAAGAACGACGACGGACAAGCGGTCGGCACGGTCGACTTCTACCTGGCCGACTATCGCTTTACGGACAATAGCCACGACTATATCGTGAACAGCTGGACCTGGATGAACCTGTCCGACCTGGGCACGGCAGGCGCCACGCGATTGGAGTTCGGGGTCACCTCATCGGACGTCGGGGAGTGGGGCATGAACACGCCGGCCTTTTTCGCGCTGGATGACCTTGTGCTAAGCGACAACGTTGCTTCGGTCCCCGAGCCCGCCACGGTGCTGCTGGCCGGCATGGCCCTCGGCCTGTGGGGCTTGCGACGGCGGCGAGGGTGAGGGGGTGAACGGGAGGAAAGAACGAATGCCGAGAGCCCCAACCGTGGCCATTCCGTTTGACACGCCCGTCTGGGGTTGGTAGGCTCAAAGGGTCAGTCGGTGTTGGTGGTCGGCCGGGCCTGTGGGACGGCCGACGAACAGGGAACTCCGGTGCAATTCCGGGACGGCCCCGCCGCTGTGACTGAGCGAAACGGGAATGCCTGCTCTTGTGGGCCATTGTCGTCGCCGTGCCAGACCGGCACGCCGAGACGATGAGAAGGCCAAGGCATTGCCGGCAACCGAAGGATCGGCTGCCCGCTCGGGAGTCAGAAGACCTACCAACGCTATTGGCAGTCACTCCACGACGGGTGGAGTGTTGCCGCGAGCAACGAGGGTCTTTTGGTTGCGCCAGCGATGTCGACCACGACCTGGTCTTATTCTGCCCCGCCGGTAAGCGGCGAGAGGGAGTGCGTGCCTTGGGGTTCGTCTGATGCGCCGATCGTCCGTCCCGATCGGGCGTCATCGCTTCTTCGTCAGGCCGTCTCCGCCACGCAAAAGACCCACCAGGCCATGTCGTTTGGATCGAGCATCCTGGCCCACGTGGTCGTGATCGCCGCGATCAGCATGGCGCCTGTGGGCCATGCCGTGCGGTGGGTTCCCGTGCAAACCGGGCAGGCCTCGGTGGAATTACAGGCGTCGCTGGCGAGCACGGCCGAGGAGTACCCCGACGGCGAGCCCGCGGCGTTGATCGAGAATCCAGAGTTTCTCAAAGAACTCGCGCCGGCGGCGGAGCCCCGCTTGGCAGCGACCGCGGCCGCCTCGATCGAGCAGCCGCTGGTTGAGGCCCCGGTTCCGGAAGTGGAAGTGGTTGTGGCCCGTTTGCCCGCGATCGAGATCGCCGCGCGGGTGCTGCCGGCGAAGTTCGATAGCCTCCGGCACGAAGAGGACGCCGCGAGGGAGGCCGCACAGCCGGCCGAAACGACGCCGCGATTGCCCCGCACGAACGTGGGCCGGCACCATGCCGCCGCGCTGCTGGCCGAGACGATTCCCGCTCCTGAGAGTGCGGGCTCCCAGGCTTCGGAAGGAGCGGAGGCCAGCACGCCCTCACCCGTTTACAACCCGGCCCCGGCCTATCCGCCCGACGCCCTGGCCGCGAGGCTGACGGGCCGTGTGCTTCTGCGGGTCGAAGTGGCGGCCGATGGACGGGTCATCCAGGCGAGTGTGCATCGTTCCAGCGGCGTGGCGTCGCTGGATGCCGCAGCGCTGGCCGCCGTGCGCGGCTGGCGATTTTCGCCCGCCTCCCGCTCCGATGCCCCGTCGCGTGAAGTGGCCGTTCCGGTCAATTTTGTGTTGGCCGCGTTATAAGCAACAGCGGGCCGGAACGGCCCGGCTCGGAGTCTCATCGTCTTAGCAGGCCCTTACCATCGCATCGTCGTGCCGCCGTAGAAGGCGATCCCCGGCACGCCGAAGCCGTACACGTCCTCGTAGTTCTGATCGAGCAGGTTGTCGATCCGGGCGAACAGCTGCCAGTAGGGACTCACGTCGTACGTGCTGGCGACGTTCAGCAGGTAATATTCGCCAAGATCGATCGGCGTGCCGTTGAAGCTATCCAAACGGGGACTGACGTAGAGGAGTTGGGCGTAGAGGTTGGCCCGATCGCACCACAATCGCCGGTTGACGCCCACCGACGCCTTGTGCGGCGGACGACGCAGCAGCGGTTGTCCCGTGGCCAGGTCCTCGGTGAACGTGTAGGTGTAGTTGGCAAACAGCGAGGTGGTCGGGTTGAGCTGGTAGCGGGTGGTCAACTCCACGCCGCTGGAAAACGCCCGGCCGATGTTCTCGACCTGCCAGGTGGCGAAATCGTACTGGATCAGGTCGACGAAGTCGTTGCGGAAGTAGGTGCCGTCGACCACGAATCGCCCGTCGAGGAACCGCTGTTCCACGCCGCAATCCCAGCCCTTGCTCCGCTCGGGGCGGAGATTGGGATTGCCGTAGGGGAAGTAGTCCTCGGCCAGGGACGGCGCGCGAAAGCCGGTGCCGAGACTCGCGTGCAGCCCGGTCTGCGTGGGCAGGCGATAGAGGGTCGTCAAGCGATAGGTGCTCGCCCGACCGGCCGCACTGTGGTCGTCCCAGCGGCAGCCGGCGGTCGCCGACCACTGCTCGGTGAGGCGGAGTTGGTCCTCGACGTAGAGGCCCATGTTGTGCTGGGAGAGCCGGGAGACGGTCGTCGAGCTGGCGTCTTCGTCGAGATAGTCGGTACCGAAACTGAGCGTGTTCCGCTCGTTCAGGAAGAAGTTGCTCTGGTAGTCGAACTGCCGGGACTGGCCCGTGTAGCGGGGCACGCCCCAGAGGCCGGGATCGGTGTCGAGCCGGTCGTAGTCGGTCAGGTTGAAGCCGAACTTCTGTTCCCAAAAGCCGTCCAACGCCATGGTTCGCGCCTGAAGGCGATTAAAGAACGCATTAGTGCGGTTCTGGCGGATCAGGTTGTCGGTAGTGGGTCTGGTGGGATCGCCGAACAAGGCGTCGTCGAGCTCGGCGTCCTGATCCACGTAGCGAAACACGTAGTCGATGTCGAACGTTTCGGTCGGGGTCCAGACGAAGCGGCCCGACATGTTGGCCTTGCGGTCGCCGTCTCGTTCGTGGTTGCCAAAGCGGACGTCGGCCGCGGAAATGCCGTCGGTTTGGCTATAGGAGGCGCCGAAGGAATAGTGGTACTCCTTGGTGCCGCCGCTGAAGTCGAGGTTTTCCCTGGCAGTGCCGAAGCTACCGCCCATCACACCCGCCTTCCCGGAGAGCGGCCCTTCGCCGCGTTTGGTGATGATGTTCACCACGCCGCCGATCGCGTCGGAGCCGTAGAGCGTGCTCTGCGGGCCGCGCAGGACCTCGATCCGTTCGATGTTGTCGACCGACAATTGCGAGAAGTCGAACATCCGGGTGGCGTTGCTCGGATCGTTCACCGGCATACCATCGATGAGCACTTTGGTATGCTGCGAGTTGGCCCCGCGCAGGAAAACCGAGGTCACTCCGCCGGTCGGCCCCTGCTGGACCACGTCCAACCCTGGCACGCCGCGCAGCACGTCGGAAACATCGGTCTTCTGCGTGTTGGCGATTTGATCCCGAGTGATCACCGTGAACGAACTGCCGATCTGCCCGGCAAGCGATTCGGTGCGAGTGGGCGTCAGGACGGTGTTCTCGCCCAGGGGGCTCTGCGGAAACGGCTCTGGACGGCCGACGACGGTCGTCTCCGGCATCTCAGGCAGCGGCTTTTCCGGCGGCTGTGCGGCAGGCGGGGGCGGCGACGCGTCTTCTTCGTCCGAGGCCAGGACCTCGCCCACGTCGTTTGGCGCTGGCGGGACCTGATCGCCAACGGCCAGTGTGACAGGGCGATTCGTGACCGCGGCGGAAGGCGCGTACGGTTCCGCCGCGCACACGCCTTGGCCGATGAGCGAGACATATCCCCAGATGATCAGGGCCAAGACGCCCCCTGACGCGCGCAGCCTCTTCAACGTGTTCACCCCCCATTGGAACACCATTACCCCGAAGTCTGTACTGTTAAACACTTCGGCTTCTGGCGGACACGCGCGTTAGGTGAACTCTTTTGCCGAAGCCGGCTCTAACGGCAGGATTGGCAAGCGACGCAAACTTTACGGCACATCTCCATCCATGGAATCATATTGGGTTTAGCCCGGGCACTTGTGCCGGGCGTCCTGTCTCACCCCGGGCGCTGATTCTTATGCCACACTACCCTTCAGGGGGAAAGTGTTGCATTCGCTTCCGCCGTAGGCCAAAATGCCACGATGGCCCGTGACTGGCGTGGCTCGGGGGCATCGGGCACCCCACCAATAGCCTAGGCGGACTGTTCGGAGTCGTCATCCCTTGAGTGATTCCCTGCTGCAACCCATCTTGGCCATGATCGGCCACCCCGTGGCCGGCAACCCGACCCAGTACATGATCGAAAAGGCGTTCAGCCACCATCAGTTGGACTGGCGTTATCTCTCGCTGGACGTGGTGCCCGATGACCTGGCGACGGCCGTGCGCGGCATGCGGGCGATGGGCTTTGCCGGCGGCAACTGCAGCGAGCCGCACAAGCAGGCGATCTTGCAGTACCTCGATCGCAATGGTCAAGCGGCTGAATTGGCCGGCGTCGTCAACTTGTTCATCCGCCAGGGCGACCAACTCGTCGGCGAAAACACCGAAGGGAAGGCCGTGTTGCAGGCCCTCACCCGGCGGACCGATCCAGCCGGGAAGCATGTCGTGATCCTCGGCACCGGACGGATCGCCCGGGCGACGGCCATCGAAGCCGCCTTGGCCAAAACCGCGCAACTGACCGTGGTCTGCCGCAACGAGACGGCGGGCAACGAGCTGGTGGAACTCTTGACCCACAAACTCCAGGCCAACGCCACGCGCTTGCCCTGGGAGGACCAGTTCGAAGTGCCAGCCGATACCAACGTGTTGATCAACGCCACCTCGATCTGCGAAGGCGATGCCGATGCGGAGTTGCCGCTGAAACTCGACCACGTGACCGAAGAAACCGTCGTCGTCGACGTGACCACCCTTCCGCCGCGCACCTGGCTGGTGCGTCACGCCGAGGAACGCGGCTGCCAGGCCGTCGACGGCCTGGAGATCTTCGTCGAGCAGACGGCGATCAACTTCAAACTCTGGACCGGCATTGAACCTGACTCCACCGTGATGTACGAGGCGGTGGAGGAGTTTTTGGAGTTGTAGCAGTACAAGAATGATCAAATGACTAATGACTAATAGGTTTCCTCCGTCTGTAATTGGTCCTTAGTCGTTCGTACTTAGTCCTTCGTCCTTCCTCCAAGAGCCAGCCTCCCATGATTCGCACCCCATTGCACCTGGCCGTTGTGTTGTTGTTTTCCCTGGCCTCTGTCAGCTTCGCCGCGGAACCTTTCGGCGTGAAATTGCTGCGGCCCGACTCGCTGGAGGGCTGGACTTACGGGGACCAGGCACCGGCCGGATGGACGATCGCCGGGGGACGCCTGAGCGGCAACCGGCAGGCAACGCCGCTGTTGTCGGGCTTCTCGTTCGGTGATTTCGAGCTGCGTCTGGACTGGTCGGTTGCGGCCGGCGGGACGTTGCGGATCCTGTTGCCGGAGGTCCCGTGCGGCCAAGGCTTGGAAGTGCTCCTCGGCGACGGGGACGGCTGCGGCCAAGTGCTCGATACGGGCAGGACCTGCACGCCGGGCCAGAAGGTCGAACCGGTACAGGGAAAGATGCACACGGCGGCCCTCTGCCGAGCCGGGGCCAAGCTCACGGTCAAGGTCGACAACCGGCCGGTGGCTGAGATCGGCCTTGCCACGGGACGCCGCTTCGGGCTGGGGTTGGCCGTAACCAATGGCGAAGCCTCACTCGCCGAGTTGCGAGTCCAGGAGCCGGCCGGCGAAGCGATGTTCAACGGCAAGAATTTCGACGGCTGGTGGACGCCGGGCAAGATGGACGCCTGGAGGATGGAAAAGGACGTCGTAGTCCTGACCAAGGAGTGCGGCGATTACCTCCGCTCGGAGAAAGAATACGGCAACTTCACCCTGTCGTTCGAATACAAGATGGGGAAGGCGGGGAACTCGGGCGCGGGCATCCGCACTCCACGCAAGGGTTGGCCCTCGGGCGACGGCATGGAGCTGCAGCTTTGGCACACGCCGCATGATACGAAACTCGACAAGCACCAAACCATGGCCATCTACGGCAACGTCCCACCGATTGCCCGGGCGGACAAGCCCGACCAGTGGAACCGCGTCGTCGTCAAGGCCGACGGCTGGATGGTCTCGGCGTGGATGAATGGCGAACTGGTCCAGCAGTACAACACCCTGAATCATCCCGAGCTGAAACACCGGCACCTGGTCGGCTGGATCGGGCTGCAGGACCACCAGGCGCGAATCGAGTACCGCAACGTGCGTGTCCTGGAAGCCCCGCCGGGCACCAGTCTGGCCGCCTGGCTCAAGCCGCTGCCACCGCGGGCGGACACGGCCACGCTCGATCGGCTGCTGAACCCCGAGCGCCTGTCGCTCGCCGACGGCGTGCGGTCGGGCGTCGTCACCAAATCGGTCTCCGGCGACAAGCCGGCCGAGCATGTGCTGGCCGAGTTGACCGGCCCGGGCGCGGTGGTCCGGATCGTCCGTAAGAACAACGAAGGCCGGCTGGCGTTCTATTTCGACGGCGAAGCCAAGCCGCGTCTGGAGTGCAAGCCCGAGGAACTGCTCCACCTCACGCCCGAACTGACCGAAGATCCCGAGCCGCTGCTGACCTTCCTCGGCTTTGCCAAGAGCTTGAAGATCGTCTTGCGCGACGCCAAGACGGCCGACTACCGGGTGGACTACATGACCTTCCCCGCCGGCCTGCCCGTGGCAACCTTCACCGGGCCCGACGCGGACATCCCCCGGGGCTGGCTCTCGGCGATCGCCTATCGCCACTTGCACTGCGATTGGGGCGTCCATCGCGAGCACGATCCGCTGCCGCGTTTCGAGTCGGTCAAGCGAACGATCGCGCCGGGCCAGCGTGAACCGCTGGTCCACATCGACGGGGCCGGGATCGTCCAGTGGCTCAAACTCCGGGCCAACAAGCAAGTGCTGACCAACAACGACCTCTGGCTGGAGGTGACCGTCGACGGCGAATGTTCGCCGGCCGTGGCGGCCCCGGCCCGATTCTTATACCCGGGGCTGGCCGGCCAGGGAAGATTCCACAACTTCTTGCTGGTCGATCGCGGCGGCGCGACCAACCGTCTAGCCATGCCGTTTGGCAACGGGATCACGATCGCCGCTCGCAACGCCGGCAACAAGCCAATCCGCGACGTGGGCCTGACCGTCTCCGTGGAGCCGGCCACCGAGCAGACCCGCCAGGACATCTGCCGCCGGATGCGTCTGCGTGGCATCTTCCAGCCCGCCTATCCGTGCGCAACCGACTTGGC
>JBDKTH010000193.1:0-7174 GCA_039680305.1 Thermoguttaceae bacterium
ATGTGTGACAGCTGTGGCAGCAAGCAGCAGCATTGCCGGGTGGGCGATATGGCAGTCGTAGAGTTTTGTGTGGGGCTGCATCATCGCCATATCTCAGGTTGTGACTGCAGTAAAGCACCTGTTACCGGTGTTGCTTGTCAGAATCCTTCAAGCGATGCCGGACCGAAGGGGAAATCGGCTGACGCGCCAGGCGGGAGGAGAACATGTCATTCCATATCGATGAACCCGTGGTGCTGGTCGGAGCCGTCGCGCTCGCCCTTTGGCTGTGCGGCGAACGGCTCCTGGAGCTTTTTGGGCTGCACCAACCCAAAGCCGACAAGCGGGAGCGGCTCTCGTGGTATTGGCTCGCGTTCTCCTTCTATAGCGCGGTGGTCTTCGCGTTCGTGGACGCTACCGTCTATCACTGGTCCACCGTCGGTCCGGCGCTTGCGCCCGGGCGTTGGGCTGGGGTCCCCCTGGTCTTGACGGGCCTCGCGATCCGCGTCGCGTCGCGGCTGGCCCTCGGGAAACAGTTCAGCGGTCACGTTCAGACGACCCACGGACACCGGTTGATTGCCACGGGGATCTACCGCTTCATCAGGCATCCCGCCTACCTCGCCTTCCTTTGCCTGCTTCTGGGATTCCCCCTCTGTTTTGGAAGCGTCGCCGGATTGGCCTGGGCGATCGGATCAGGCGTGCCGGCGCTTGTCTACCGCATACGCATCGAAGAGGCGGCCCTGGAAGCATGGTTTCCTGAGGAGTATCCGCAGTATCAGAGGACAACGCCGAGATTCATCCCGCGATTGTGGTAATGCACCTCGCTCACCCCGTGACCGTCACCATAGCGGGGAGAACGTTGCCATGAGCGACAAGCTCAAGCGGAATTGTCCCAAGTGTGGCCTGATCGTCACCGAGATCGAAAAGCCCCGCAGCTTCCCGACCGGGCGGAAATGACCGAAAGACCGCCGCGAAAGCAAGCATTTGGTCCCTGGCCCACTATCCCCCACTCACTCCGCCTTGAACATCTGCGGCGGGGCCTTGTTCTTGTCGGCCAGGTAGACGCGGCCGCGGGCGATCCGCTTGGCTGTGGACAGGGCGTCGTCGAAGCGGGCGAGGATGTCGCGGGGCGCGCTCGTGGGGAGGATCTGGACGACGGCCCCGGTGAGGCTCACCGCGATCATCGACTGGCCGAAGGGGATCGTGGCGGCCTGGATCGTTTCCGAGATCCGCTTGGCGGTCTGTAGGGCCGCGGCCCCTTCGACCCCGGCTTGGAGAATTACGAACTGCTGCCCGCTGAAGCGGAAGATCGCATCGGTCGGGCCTTGCCCCTCGCGCAGCCGCGCGACGAGGGTGCGCAGGACGTGCTTCCCGGCGGCCACCCCGTGCTCCTGGTCAAGCTCGGCCAGGTCATCGATATCGAACAGGATCGCCGAGTGGGCCTGCTCGCGGAAGCGGTTCTGCTCCCACCGCTCCTGTAGCGCGAGCTCGAATCCGATGCGGTTGGGCACCTCGGTCAGCTCGTCCAGGGTCTCGCTTTCGGCGGTCTCGCGCAGCCGTTTGTCCTGCCAGACGATGTCCATGAAGGTCGTGGCGAGGTAGTCTCGCAATTGGTGCATGAGTCCCACCATGGCAACCACTTCGCGTTTCAAGTAGCCCGCCGCCGTGGCGGGCTCCGAGGTGACGTCGCTCTGGGCCAGATTGCGGACCGCGGCGTCGATCTGGGTCGACTGCTCGACCAACGCCATGTCGATCTGCTGGCCAATCGGCTTGAACGGACCGAGCAAGGCGAGTTGCGACTGGATCTCGGCCGACTTCTTCCCCAGGGTGTCAAGATAGGTTTGGCAGTTCTCCTGCACCGCCTGGACCTGCGCCTGGTTGGTCTCGGCCGTCGGGGCTGCCGACCGAAGGGCCGTGTCCACGTCGATCAGCTTGGCCTCGTTCTTCGGCAGATCGTCCCTGAGCGACAGGACCACGTCGCGGAGCGTCGCCTCCGGGGGCGGCGGCTTGGGCGCCTGCTTTACCGCCTGCTGCGTTTCTTCCGCCTCGGTAGTCAGCCGGTTGACCATCGCATCGACTGACGCCGGATCCATCCCCCGTGCTGATGGGGTTCCCGCGCAGGCCGCCCAGGCCTCACGCAACGTCCGTGGACCGTAGCCCAACAGGACTGCGATTACGTAGCCCAGAACGAGATTAACCACGCCGACGACAAAGGTCAGGATGATCCAACTCATGGCACGACCATGGGAATCGGTGCGCCCTGGAAAATATACCTCGTGTGTGGACCCCCTGTCGCTCGGACGTAGGGATTTTGGCCCCGGGCCGAGCGATGGTATGGCCTGTAGCGACGGCTGCTGTTGGGGATAATCTTCGTGGAGGGTCCTAAACGTTCCCGTCGAGCTTCAGCCGATACATCCGGGCAAAGGCTTTCAAGCGGCGGGCGTCGCCGCGGTCGCCGCAGAACAGGACCGGGTGCGGGCCGCGGTAGACGTCGCAGACGTCGGCCACGCCGTCGATCTCGACCAGCACCCGCGTGGCGCAGCCGCCGGTCGGCGGCGAGGTGGGCGAATGGAGGACCTTGCCCGTCCAGCAGCAGAGCGTATCGCGCCCGCTCAAGTACCGGGTCAACAGGACCGGCTCGCCCGGCGTCCACTGCACGTCGAGCGCCGCCGTCTTGGGCAACTGGTGGAAGAACGGGCGCACCAGATAGTCCTGCGTCGTCCCCTGCGGGCCGTGGAGCTTCCAGGCACAGGTGCAGTGGGCGCCGAAGTAGCGGTTCTCGCTCGTGTCGAACTCAGGGTTGTGCAGGAACCCGGCGCGCTGGAGCAGCCAGCGCCCGAGCATCAGCGTCAGCGTGCCGTCGAGATGGTTCTCGCAGCCGCAGGGGACCAGTGCTCCGTTGTTGATCGCGAAACTGATGCACGGCTTGCGGTGCTTGAGGAACAGGCACTCGATCGTGATCGCATCGGCGCCGTAGCGATCGATGATCTGGCCGACCGCCCGATGGGCTCGCATCGCCTCGACGAAATACTCGTCGGTCACGTCCATCACGCGCACGGCGTGTTGTTGGAACTCCTTGGCCTCACGCACCAGGGCGTCGTCCGGCTTGATCGCGTCAAACAGGCCATTGAACTCGTCGGCCGGCACGGTCACGATGTCCATGTCGAGCAGTTTTTCGTGGTCCTGGGTCATCGCCGTGGCTTTCCCGGAAACCCGCAGGAGCCGGCTCTGGGCGAGCATCTTTTTGGTCTGGACCGCACGCAGGCCGCGCTCGATCTCGGCCCAGTTCTCGATGGAATGGATGTAGTAGAGCCCTTCCGCTTTGCGCAGATACTCGGGAGGCAGTTGGTGATTGGCGCCGACGCTGTGGTAGACGATCGCCGTCGGCGCCGATTCGGTGGCCATCCGGAAGGCCGATTTCGATAGCGTGTTCCAGAAGTTGACGATCAGCACGGCGTCGGGCTTGCTGGCCTTGGCCCGCTGGATGAACTCCTCGACCTTCGCTTCCTGGTAGATCCCCTGTGGCGTGAATTCGAGTTGGATTCCAAGCGGCGCGGCCAACTGGCGGATTTTTTCGGTGAACTTGTGCTGCTGCTGTTCCGGCTCGAACTGGTTGCCCGGCCAGGTGAACCAGTTGTGCTGGCGCCAGGAATCCTCCATCCGGCCCTCGTTGACCACATCGGCCGGCGCGTACAAGAAAGCGACCAGCACCCGCGCCGGCTCCTTGGCCCGCTTGGGCAAGACCGGTTCCCCGGCGGCGATGGCCTTCTGGGCCAGGACCGTCGACAGGAGACCGGCAGCGCCCATCGCGCCACCGGCGGCGAGGAATTCACGGCGAGCAAGACGACCGGAAGAACACGATTCACACATGGGGCTTCCCTCCTCGTTCGGAACCAGGCCAACGCCGCGGGAGCTCGATCGGCACGGCTCCCTGGCCTCCAGGATAGCCAAACCGCCGGCCCCTGCAAGCGTCTGGCGCCCGATTCGAGAAGCAGATACCCGAACTCCGAGCCGAGCCGTGCCGGCCCGATCGTGCGGCGTTCGATGGCAAGAAAAGTAGCAGGTCGTCGCCGAAAGCGACTTCTCCGGTCGCAAGCGACCGGGCTAAACAAAGACTTGCCTCAACCGATTCAACGGCATTGGGGCTAAACCTAGAGCTGCCGCATGAACGCGACCAGGTCGGTCTTCTCCTGCGGCGAGAGCTTCAACTCCAGCACCAGGTTGAAAAACTCCACCGTGTCTTCCAGGGTGAAGCAGCGGCCGTCGTGCATATACGGGGGGCTCTCCTTGATCCCTCGCAGCGTAAAGGTCTTGATCGGCCCATCGGGCGCTTCGTTCACGAACCGCTCGATCTGCAGGTCGTGCATCTGGTGGTCGAGGTAGGCCACGCCGGAATGACACTCCCCGCATCGGGCCTTGCCGAAGAATAACTTTTCGCCGCGCAGCTCGCTTCGGGTGGCCAACTCCGGCCGCAGCCGGCCGGTCGTGTCGAGCTTCGGGGCCGGCGGGAAGTCGAACATGTTCTGCATCTGGGCCATGTGGGACACCTGAACCCGATCGAGGATGTTCATCCCCTTCTTCATCGCGTGGATCGGGTCGCCGTTGAAATACGCCGTGCGCTGCTCGAACTCGGTAAAGTCCTCGACCGACCGCAGGCTTCGTTTCGAACCGTGGATCTGCTGGTTGAACATGCCCCGCAGGCTCGTCGTGTCGAGCCGGAACCGCCGCTGCTGAGGCCGGTCGTCGGGGTTCAGATGGAACTGGGCCGTGGTGTGGCCGTTGACGTGGCAGTCCAGACAGGTCACCCCCAGGCTCGGCTCCTTGCTCTTGCGGTCGTCGGTCGGGTTAAATTCCTCCTGGGGGAACGGCGTCAAGAGCATGCGCAAGCCGTCGAGTTGCACGGGCGTGAGGATGTCCTTGAACAGCCGGTAGAAGTTGTTGATCGAGACCACCTCGCCGCGCGAGACGTCGCCCAGTTCCGGCCGGTTCTGCAGTAACATCGCCGGGGGGAACTCAGGCAAGAAAGCGTCGGGCAGATCGAAGTCGACGTCGAAGCGTTCCAGCCGCGGGAACATCGCAATCTGCATCTGCGGGAAGACCTGCCCGCCGGTCGACTGCTTTGGATGCGGCAGGGCCGGGTAGGGGAACAGGTTCTGCTTGCGGATCTCTTCCGGCTTCATCGCGGCCAGTTTGTACCAGGTCATTCCTTCGGGAAGCCGGGCCGTGGGGCCGACCGCCAGCGGCTTGCCCCGCGTCATCTTCATCTCCGGGTCGAGTTTCGGTTCGAGGATGTACCGTTTCTCCAACAGCGCCCGCTGCGCGGCCATCACCCCCGGCTTGGCCTCGACGTCGGCCTTCATGATCTCCTCGAACGTTTCCATCGGCCTCTTCGAGTTCAACGGGTCGCGATAGAAGTCGAAGCCGAGGACTTTGCCTTCGTCGGGCTGTGTCTCAAAGGCTCGGGAATTGAAGGGGGCGTTGGCCGCCTTGAAGATGTCGGACAGATCGTGGTCGCTTTTTTGTTGCTCCGGCCGCGTCTGCGGGACCTGCTGGACGGTCTGGGCCTCGTGGACTGCATCGTGCGGCGGCCCCTTGGCCGGGGCCTTGGCCCCTTCCTGGCCCCAGGCCAGGGCGACTGTTGTGCTCAGGATCCCCACCCCGAGAAGCAACCATCGACGATCGGGCCATTTGCGCATGGGAACACCTCCATTGGATGACCAACGCCCAAGAACGGACGATACTGCCAGCGGTCCGCAGTGGCAGCAAAGTCCATACCGTCGGTGATGTTTGACGCCGGGCGCGAGCCGGCTGGCGGACAACACGCGGAAGTTTCGACATCAAGCCTCGAGCCTGGCACGAGGTCCTGGTCGCTGGATGACCAGGGTGAAAGCGAGTCAGTCGCTTTGGTCAAGAAACGGCATCATCCGGCTGAAGCGTCCCTGGCGGTACGTTGGGGGCTCTGCCCCCAAACCCCCGGGATTTAACGTATTTGTGCCAATCCCGGAGCCAGGCGTGTCGCTTGTAGGAAATGACTCGGGTTACAGCTCCCTAGGTTCTCCCCGTCATCATCGCTATTGCTCCGGGCTTGGCACGAAAGCGATAAATCCCAGGGGGTTTGGGGGACAGCGTCCCCCAACGTGCCGTCAGGCACGCTTCCGCCGGATGAACCCAAGAACGCCGCAATGGCTGGCCAGGGGGGACGCGGCCGATCTTTTCGGTTCATCCGCCATCTTCGGCAAACTCGCCTGCAAAGCGGGAAGAAGACGCCCCGCGTCGCTAGTTCCGCTGGCCAGCGCTGGTTGGGCTGGTCGACCGAGAGAAGAAGCAATTCACCCCCGTCCGTCCTTTTTTGGGAGTTGCCATGAATCCAATCTCCGACTTGTTTGAAGCCTCCTTCCAACGGCAAGTGGAGGAGATGCGGCTGAAGATCGACACGCTTCCCCACGCCCAGCAGCCCCATCTGGCGGCGATGCTCGAAGCCATGCAGCGCCAGCACAACGAACTGCGCGACCAGTGCACGCAGATGCGCGCGATGTTCGATCGTCTCCTCGCGCAGGAGAATAGTCCGGCAATCCAGTAGCCGCGACTGGCCAGGCCGTTTGGCCGAGGCGGGATGGAAGGTGCATGCCACCCAAAACAGCACCGTCTGTGCGGGACACTGCACTACGCCGTCTGGCCGAGGGCACGCGAGGCTGGATAGAAAGCACGCCGTTGACGGGCCATCTCCAGAAGTAGCCTGGTCGGTTGCATGCGTGCGCCGAGCGACGCCAACGGCTGAAGCCGCTGGAGGATCCGCTCCGCGCCCAGGGTGTCGGCCCACTGCAGCAGGCCGCCGCGCCCGGCGGGGAACCCCAGGCCGTGGACCATCGCCAGGTCGATCGCCTGGGGATCGCGGACCTTGCCTTCCTCCAAGAGCCGACTGGCCTCCAAGATCATCGGCAGCAGCAGCCGGGCAGTGATCTCCTCTTGCGTGAACCGTTGCGGAGCGCGGGCCCATTGGGCAAGGATCGCATCGACCTTGGGATCCGGCTGCCCAGGGTCGTTTTCGCCCGACGGATAGCAGAAAAACCCCGCGCCAGTCTTCCGTCCACGCCGGCCCGACTTGTAGAGCGTCACCAATAGCGGCGAGGCGATCACGCGCTCGGGAAAGGCTTCCCACAACACTCGCCCGGCCAGCAGTACGGTGTCGACGCCGATC
>JBDKTH010000615.1:0-3467 GCA_039680305.1 Thermoguttaceae bacterium
AAGCTCTCGTAGCCGAACCGCGGGCCGACCGCGGCCATCGCGCCGGCGGAGGCGATCAAGGCCCCGCCGTCGTAAATCGCCCGTCCGGCCTCGTTGCCGACGAGGTTGCTATAGACGTACGTGCAGCCAAACGCCCGGCTGCCCTCCAGCACGAACCGCTTGCGGACCTCGAATTTGCCGAAGGCGAAGTGGCTGGCGCTGGGGTTGAGGATGATGTCGACGCCTTGGAGCGACATGTCGCCGCCGGGCCGCTTGGCCACCCAGGCCTCTTCGCAGATCTCGAAGCCGATCTTTACGCCGCCGCAGTCGAACACGATGTCGCCGATCGGATACTCCTGGTCGTCCAGGAGGATCGTGTCGCAGATCTCTTGCGGCCAGTGCTTGAACCATCGCGGCTCGTAGTGGAGTCCCTCGCCAGCCAGGAATCGCTTGGCCACGAATCCGGCGATGCGCCCGTCGACCGCCAGGCAGGCCACGTCGAACAGGGCGCTCTTGTGCAACAGGGGCAGGCCGAAGCTGACGATCATCCCCTGCGTGGCTGCCGCCACTTCCTTGAGCACGCGGAGTGCCTCACGCTGCAAGCCGGTCGAGTGAAAGGCGTCTTCGCACCCGTAGCCGGTGATGCACAGTTCCGGGAGGCAGAGGATCTGGACGTTCTGTTGGCGTGCGATCTCAATCGCCCGAAGGATGTTCTTCTGGTTATTGTCCCAGTCGAGCGGTGTCTGGTTGAGTACGGCGGCCCCGACCCGAATACGTGTCATTTGGCGAATCCTCGTTGCCTCAGAATAATCGCTGTCTTGCGCTCGTGGAGTCCGATCTCCAGGCCCACGGGATAGCGGTGGGGATTGACGAACCGTTTGATGCCGCCGTGGAACAGGGCCAGCTGCTGCTGGACCCGCTGGCGGATCTCCTCGATCGACGGCATCGCATAAACCCGCTGCCCCTCGCGGAAGACTGGCACGAGGAGGTCTTCCCAGTGTGTGTCGTCGTGGAATCGCTTGCGGCGGGTGATGTCGGTCGGATCGACGATCGTCGAGCCGTCGGCGATCGGGTGCTGGAGGTCGTAGATCGCGTCGCCGGCCGCCTCGCCGTCGCGGAAATACCGCCGGACCTGGAGGACGCCCGGGTTGGAAGTTTTGACCTGTTGTTCAGAGAGCTTGATCCGGTCTTCCCAGTGGCCGTCGGACTGGATCGCGGAGAGCTTGTAGACGCCGCCCATGGCCGGCTGGTCGTAGCCGGTGGCCAGCCGGGTGCCCACACCCCAGACGTTGATCGCCGCCCCCTGGGTCTTGAGACTGGTGATAATGTGTTCGTCGAGGTCGCCGGAACCGACGATCGCGGCGTCGGGAAAGCCGGCCTCGTCCAACAGGCGGCGGGCCTCGATGCTCAGGTAGGCCAGGTCGCCCGAGTCGAGCCGGATGCCGCCCATCTCGTGGCCCTGCGATCGAAGCCATCGGCCCACTTCCACCGCATGCCGCACGCCTTCGAGCGTGTTGTAGGTGTCGACCAGGAAGACGCAGTTGTTGGGCATCGCCTTGGCATAGGCCAGGAAGGAGTCCAGCTCATCGTCGAACGACATGACCCAACTGTGGGCATGCGTGCCTTTGACCGGGATGCCGTAGAGCTTGCCGGCCAGCAGGTTCGAGGTGCCGGCACAGCCGCCGATGTAGGCCGCCCGGCTGGCCGATACGCCGCCATCGATCCCCTGGGCTCGGCGCAGGCCGAACTCCAGGATCGGTTCGCCCTGGGCCGCCAGCACGACCCGGGCGGCCTTGGTGGCGATCAGGGTCTGAAAGTTGATGATCGTCAGCAGGGCCGTCTCGACGATCTGGCTCTGCACCAGCGGGCCGCGGATTCGGACCAGCGGCTCGTGGGGGAAGACGACTGTCCCCTCGGGCACGGCATCGACATCGACGGCCAGCGGCAGGTCGCGGAGGAACTCGCAGAAGGCCGGCTCGAACAGCGGTTGACCGTCGGACCCACGGAGCGACGCCAGGTAGGCCAGGTCGGTGTCGTCGAAACGCAGCCCTTCGAGATACTCGATGGCGTTTTCCAGCCCACAGGCAATCGTAAAACCGCCGCCGAAGGGGTTTTCGCGGAAGATCAGGTGAAACACGGCCTCGCGGTCGATCATCCCCGTCTTCCAATAGCCATAGGCCATGGTCAGTTCGTAGAGATCGGTCAGCAGGGCCAACGACGGCTTATAGAGTGCGGCAAGTGGATTCATGCAAAGCCCCGGGGGGTAAGTTAATGTCAATTATACACTTAGGACCCGTTCAGTAAGAACATGGCGGATTGAGCTACGAGAAAGAGCGAATCCGCCGAGCCTTCGACGCTGGGTAGGCCATGAGCAACGGCGGATTCTCCCGTTCTAGTTCTAGTCGCTCAATTCTCCATGTTCTTGCTGGACGGGTCTCAGAGGCTGTCTGGAAAGCTGCCTCGCATGAGCGGCGTAGGGAAGTAGCCGGGGACGTAAGTCCCCGGAATAGGGCTGGCAAAGCGTCTTTCCCGAACCGCGCAGCGGTGGCGTTGGGGCTATGTCACCGCTGCGCGGTTCACAGGGGTGTGATGAGCCAGACTTCCGGGGACTTACGTCCCCGGCTACTCGCCTTGGCCGCTGCGCGGCCGTAGACTTTCCAGATACTCTATAAGAACGGGGGGCCGGGCGAGCGTGAGCTAGTGTCCTCTAGCTGGGGGAATGACCCTGAAAACCGCCTCCGCCGCCGGCCGGCGTTCCGCGGATCGCCCCCAGGTTAAGGGAGAGAATTGTGGAAAGCCCCACGTGTTGTGATGCAAATTTTGCGTCGCGGTGCACATTCGCAAGTGTTAGTTACCATGATAGTTACAACGATTCGAAAAGACGTAAGTGAACTAACCCAAAAGTGGGGAGGTGTTGCATAATTCAAGGGTTGTTACGTATTGAGGCCTGGTATGTCCCACCCATGGTTACGTCCCCTCGCATGGTTTCCGTGAGCCGAAAGTCCCATTCGGATTCATCCGGAGGAAGCGTACCTGGCGGTACGTTGGGGGGACGCTGTCTCCCAGGTATGCTTCCGCCGGATGAACCGTGATTCGTCGAGAGCGTCGATTGTCAAAGATCAAAGCGGCTTGCCTTCTTGAGCTGCCAAGCATGAGCCTAGCACAATGGCTGGCCCAATTTCAACACGATTTTGGCGCAGCGGAATTGGGAAGGAGGAAGGACTAAGGACGAAGGAAGGACGAAAGCGGTGTGACGCGTAGGGTGCCACTGGCGCTAGCCCCCTCAATTTGCATTTTCCAATTTGCAATCTTCTCAGTTGGGGCAGATTGAAAATTGAGAATTGGAAAATGCAAATTGCAAATTGGAAGGGGGGAGAGGCGGCGATTGGGGAGGGCACCTCGGGCGACTTGTCTCGGCCCCCGCGCTGGGTATGATTCCGGCATGGCCTCGAGACTCCGCGCGGACGAAGCCCTGGTGTTGGCCGCCT
>JBDKTH010001056.1:0-4886 GCA_039680305.1 Thermoguttaceae bacterium
CAAATCCCAAATCAGAAATCCCAAATCATAACTCCCTGAAATGGCCAAGAACGACCTCAAGTCCCCGGAACTGTACATCAACCGCGAGCTGAGCTGGCTGGAGTTCAACGACCGTGTGATGCGGGAAGGACTCTCGGAGGAACTGCCGCTTCTGGAACGCTTGAAGTTCCTGGCGATCGTCAGTTCCAATCTCGACGAATTCTTCATGATCCGCGTGGCCGGACTGATGCAGCAGCGGGCCGCCGGGGTCCGCCGCCGCGACATCGCCGGCCTGACGCCGAGCCAGCAGTTGACCGCCCTCAGCCAGCGAGCCCATCGGATGATCGCCGAGCAGACGGCGGGAATCCGCGAAGCGCTGGACGGCCTGGCCAAGGAAGGCTTGCGCGTATTCGAGCCCAAGGAGTGGACCCCGGAACACCACCAGTATCTCCGCACCCACTTCGCCCAGGAAATCCTCCCCGTGCTGACGCCCCTGGCCGTCCAGGACCTCGAGCCGCCGCCGCTGTTGCCGGGCCTTCAGTTGCACGTGGGATTGCGGATCACCCCCGAAACGGGCGAAGAAGACGCGGAGAAGGTGGCCGCGATCCCCGTCCCCACGCAGTTCCACCGGTTCGTCACGATTCCCGCACGCGAAGGTGTGCAGCTGGTCCGCCTGGAAGACGTCATCGCGGCCAACGCCGGGATGCTGTTCCCGGGCTTCACCGTACTGGCGACGGTCGTGTTCCGCATTACCCGCGACGCCGACGTGGCGATCCAGGACGACGACATCAGCGACCTGTTGAGCGTCGTGGAAGAGGCCGTGCTAGCCCGTCGCCGTCGCCGGCCGGTGCGGCTGGAACTCTCGGCCGCCGCCGACCCGCGTCTGAAGCAGTGGCTCCAGGAGTCGCTGCACCTGGGCGACGAGGAAACGTACGAGATCGACGGAATGCTCAGCGCTGCGGCGATGATGCAACTGGTCAACTATCCGGGGTTCGATCAGTTGCGTGCCCCGGACTGGCCGCCCCAGCCGCCTCGCGACCTGATCGGCACCGAGGACCTCTGGCAGACCTTGCAGGAACGCGACGTTCTGCTGTTTCACCCCTACGAGAGCTTCGACCCCGTGGTTCAACTCGTCCAGCAGGCCGCCGAGGACCCGAATGTCCTGGCGATCAAGCAGACGCTCTATCGCACCAGCGGCGATTCGCCGATCGTGCGGGCGTTGGAGCGGGCGGGGGAAAACGGCAAGGAAGTCATCGCCCTGGTGGAGCTCAAAGCCCGCTTCGACGAAAGCCGCAACATCCACTGGGCCCGGCGTCTGGAAGATGCCGGCTGCCATGTGATCTACGGGATCGCCGGCCTGAAGACCCACGCCAAGGCCCTCCTGATCGTGCGCCGCGAAGCGCAACGGATCCGCCGTTACGTGCACCTGGCGACCGGCAACTACAACGATCGCACCGCCCGGCTCTATTCCGACGTCGGGCTGATGACCTCCGATCGCGATGTCACGGCCGATGTGGCCGCCCTGTTCAACCTGCTGACCGGCTACTCCGAGTCGGTGGGATGGTCGATGCTCACCGTCGAGCCGGGTCGCCTGAAGCAACGCTTTATCGATCTGATCGACCGCGAGGTTCAGGCCTCCACGCCCGACCGGCCGGGGCTGATCATGGCCAAGGTCAACTCCCTCCAGGACGCCGAAATCTGCCGTGCGCTCGTCCGCGCCAGCCAGGGCGGCGTCAAGGTGCTGCTCAATATCCGGGGCGTCTGCTGCCTGCGTCCCGGACTGCCCAAATTCACCGAGAACATCGAAGTCCGCTCGATCATCGACCGCTACCTCGAACATGCGCGGCTCTTCTACTTCCAGAACGGCGGCCACGAAGAGGTCTACATGTCGAGCGCCGACTGGATGCACCGCAACCTGGAACGCCGGGTCGAGACGATCTTCCCGATCACCGACGAAGCCCAGCGCCGCCGGCTGATCGGGATCCTCAAGACGTACTTCGAGGACAACGTCAAAGCCCGTCGCCTACTACCCGACGGCACCTATGAAAAGGTCCCGCAAGACGGGCCGCGTGTGCGGGCCCAAGAACGGTTCTATCGCGAGGCCGTGGCGACCGCCCGGACCGCCGAGCGTGCCGAACTCGCCGAACTCCGCTTCCGCCCCCTGACGCCGAAGGAATGACGAAGGTCGAAAGGGCAAATGACGAAGGAATGACGAAGCACAAAGGACCAATGGGGGCGTGGCGCGAGGCGGCGCCAAGTGCGTTGTGCGAGTTATTGATGCGGCACCACAGACTACAGTACAGCCTGCGTGAAGTGTTCATCGCCGCGGCCGTACTTTCGGTCATCCTCGCGTTGGGAAGAACGTTTGGCTGGCACGCCCTATACCTTGCCGACATTGCCGGGCTTCTCCTACTGACGGCGTTGCCATACGTGCTTGCATTGCGTTCACTCATTCTGCGAACCGGCATTAATCCGACGCATGTAGAACAGGCCGTTCTGGCGGCCGGCATCCTGCTCGCGATTCATCTGGCGGCCACCACCGCAGCGGTCGAGGCAATGATCCGCACCCCTTGGACTGTTGACCCACATCCTTATGACAGCTTTATCATCGATACCCTGAATGTTACGTTACCATCTGTTGTCGTGGGAATTGCTGCTGGGGTATCATTCGCACGTCGGCTCTGGTGCAGCCCTACATTCGTGGTTGGCATTGTTCTTTTTGCGGGTGCGGCTCTGGGGTTTGTGTGGTACGGTAGCCACTTCTTCGGTCTGACGGGAGATTCGTTGGGCGAGCACATCTGGTGGATCTGGTAAGCCGATGCCAAATCCTGGCGGGGTCGCCGTGGCAACGTCGTCTGTCCCGAAGGGACAATTGATAATAGCCCAGCGATTCATCGCTGGGACTGAGAACCGCGTCGACCGGGGCGAGTCCCGTAGGGACGATTGAATTCCGCCTGGCTCTTCAAACGTCCCTACCTTCCAGACATATGTCCGACCGGTTACTCTTGGTTTGGATTTCTTATTTGGAAGGAGTGGACTATGGGCGTTCGCAACCGATCCAAAGAGACCCTGGATCGCCTGGCGGCCAAAACGCTCGACGCCAGGTTTCTTCACGAGATCGAACATGGCCTGAACTGCTCTCCCTTCGAGGGAGAAGCCGTGCTTCAGGTCGTCAAGGAGGTCTTTTTTCCCTTCCTGGACGGCGAGCGGGCCCTCGCCCCGCCGGGCAAGGTCACCTTGATCGCGGTCTCCGCGGACGAGCCGGCCGGCAAGTCGGTCGCCCAGTGCGAGAAACGCACCGTGTGTCTGTCCGTGCATCGAGGACGCGAGGACGATCGCCTCCTGGAGCACAAGGGGGCGGCGGCCTTCCGCCAGGCGCGGATTGCCGACCTGTGCCAAGAGGCCCTCAGCCAAGGCGGCCTCTTGACCGTCGAGGATCTGGCGCATCGCGTGTTCTTCGTCTCGCCGCGGACCATCGGTCGCGACCTCGCCGTGCTGCGACGCGCGGATCCCGGCCGCCTGATCCCCCTGCGCAGCACGGTCCGCGACATCGGTCCGGCGCTCACCCATCGCACCGCGATCGTTCGCCTGGCGCTGGAGGGGAAAACCACCACGCAGATCTGCCGCATCCTTCACCACTCTCCTCCCGCCGTGGCCAACTACCTGGCCACCTTCACGCGTTGTGTGCACCTGAAGCGTCAGGGCATGCAGGTCGGGCAAATCGCGTTTCTCCTCCGCCGCGGGCCGGCCTTGGTGCGTCAATACCTCGAACTGTTGGAGCAGTGCGAGGCCGACCAGAACCTGGCCTACCACCTGGACGAACTCCTGCGTCTGGGCGACTGCGGCCGCGAAAAAAAAACCGCTTCGAGGAGACGCAACCATGGGTAATGCCCCCGATCCCTTGCGCAAGCGATTCGCGCCGCTTCAGGCGAAAACCTTGAAAAACGCCCTCTCCCACCGCATCCGCCGCGAGTTTCCCCGCATCGGCGGACCGCGCATCGGAGACCTCTGCGCGGAGATGGTCTTGGAGGTCGTGCGCACCCATGTTCGCTCCAAAGAGCACCTCACCCACGGCCAGGTCCTCTGGCTGGCGGTCGCCGTGGACGATCCGCCCCGACGCCACCAGACGATCGTGGAAACCGAACTGGTGCCTGTCGTCCTGGACCTCAGCACCGCGGAAGACGTCAACGGCCGGCTGAATCGCGACTCGACCGACGAGCGCCTGTTGACCAAGATCCTCCGCCTCTGCCGGCAGGCCCATGAGCAGGGCGGTCTGTTGAGCAACTGCGATCTGGCAGAACTCTTGACCACCCACGATGAACGGATCTCCCATCTTCTGACCCAGTACGAGCGCGAGCACAAGACCATCGTTCCCCGACGCGCCACCCTGCACGACGTCGGCAGCGGCATGACCCACAAACGCATCATCTGCTACAAACGCTACGCCGAGGGCAAACCCGCGGACCAGGTCGCGCGGGAAACCTACCACAGCCTGGAAGCGGTGGATCGTTACCTCGGCCAGTACGACCGCGTGCGTCACTGCCGCCTGAAGGGGCTCTCGCCCGAACAGACCGCGCACATCCTCGATTGCAGCCTGCGACTGGTCGAGGAGTACCTGGCCAGCGATCGCGAACTGGAGGCCCCTCATGCTTGACCGCCGTCGCCTCGGAGGCATAATACACTTGGTCCATCGAGAGGATAGGGCTCTGCTGGGGAGCAACCCGAGCGCTCGATGCGACGCCCGAAGATGGACAGGAGCCTTGGTCTTCATGCCGAGGCTCCTGTCTTGCTCTGCTTCCGCCACCCCCATCCATCTTTGGGCTCCAACCGCGATAAACCCACCGCGGAATCACCAACCGATCTTCACCCCCCAATGGATCGTCCGCGGTCGGACATATGTCCGGATC
>JBDKTH010000100.1:0-2605 GCA_039680305.1 Thermoguttaceae bacterium
CGAACCCCGAACCCTCTTCTCGAACCCCGAACCCTCTTCCCGAACCCTGAGCCCATCCACCTCTCGGTGAGAGGCTACTTGCCGGCGATGATCAGATCGAGACGCTGGTTGAACTCGTCGAGCGAGAGGCCGCCGTCTTCGATCGTCATCCAACCGTTGTAGCCGATCTTGTCCAGCTCCTGACGCACCAGCGGCCAGTTCACGCTGCCGTCGCGCGGGTGGACAAACTTGCCGCCGTGGCCATCGGGCTCCAGCTTGAAGTCCTTGATGTGGACCTTGACGATCAGCTTGCCCAGGGCGCGGATCCATTCTTCGGGCGCGGCATACTTCACATGGTTGCCAATGTCGAAGTAGCACTTGACCCAGGGATTGTTGAACGAGGCGATGAAGTTGGCGGCCAGGGCCGGCTTGACCCAGAGGTTGTTCCAGACGTTTTCCAGGGCGATCACCACGCCGCACTTCTCGGCCGTGGGGATCAGCCGCTCGACGGCCTTGCGCGAGGCGTCGGTGGCCTGGTTCTGGGCGTCGATGTAGGCCTGATACTTGGTGTTGTCGCCCGCGGCGACCCGCTTCACGTGCCCGGTCTTCTCGTCGAACTCGATGTCGAACTCCCAGGGCTGCGGGATCGGCGTCACGCCGGTGCGGCAGGGGACCAGCAACACGGCGTCGGCGCCGTAGGCCTGGGCCGCCCGCAGACAGGTCTCCATGGCGGCGATGTCCTTGTCGACCACGGCCGGATCCGGACTGTTGAAGTTGGCCCAGCCGAAGAGCACGGAGTGGATCTTCATGCCGAGGCCGTCGGCCATCTTGCGGGCGGCCATGGCTTCCTCGATCGTCGCCGCACGCTGGGTCGACTCGATCCCCTCGAACCCGGCCGCTTTCCACTGCGACAGGAGTTTTTCCGTCGGCTGACCAATCAACGACTTGCGGAGCTTCGTCTTGTACTCGGCCGCCGGGAGCGAACGGCCAGCCAGCAGTCCAGCGCTTACGGCCGCAGAAGCGGCAAGAAAATCACGTCGGGTGACTTGCGCTTTCATCGGGGATCTCCAAAGGTTCGGTGGGTGAGCAATCAGGGGCAGTAACCTCCAGCAGATAACAGTATGCCACACCCGCTAGCCCGGGTCAATTTCCCCCTTTCGCCAGGGCCTACCGGCCTGTTGCCACTTGCTACGGCGGGCTATACTTCACCGTTCACCCCCCGTCGTTCATTACCTCCAATGGGAGCCGCCATGTCCGGGCCTTGGGACTTGCCAACGAACTACCAGCCGCTGTTGAGCATCCGCGCGATCGAAACGGCGATCAAGGACATCAAGGATTTCTTCGAAAAAAGCTTGGCGCAGGCCTTGAATCTGCAGCGGGTCAGTGCTCCGCTGTTCGTGCGCGGCGGCACGGGGGTCAACGACGACCTGAACGGCGTGGAGCGACCCGTGCGGTTCCCGGTCAAGGACGACGGCGACGCCACGGTGGAGATCGTCCAGTCGCTGGCCAAATGGAAGCGGATGGCCCTGGGACGCTATGGCTTCCAGCCGGGCGACGGGCTCTATACGGACATGAACGCCATTCGCCCCGACGAGACCCTCGACAGCACCCATTCGATCTACGTCGACCAGTGGGACTGGGAGAAGATCATCACCCCGGCCGAGCGAACCCGCGAAACCCTGGAGCAGACCGTGCGGGCGATTTACGACGCCGTGTGCCGGACCGAGTTCCACATCGCCTCGGCCTACTCCAACATCCGGCCGATCCTGCCCGAAGAGATTACGTTCGTCACGTCGGAAGAACTCTACAAACTGTATCCTGACCTGGGCCCGCGGGAGCGGGAGACGCGGATCTGCGCTGAGCGCAAGGCGGTGTTCGTCCTTGGCATCGGCGCCGAGTTGCCCGACGGCCAGCCCCACGACGGTCGGGCTCCGGACTACGACGACTGGATCACGCGGCGTCCCGACGGCGGGCGTGGGCTAAACGGCGACATTCTCTTGTGGAATCCCGTGCTGGGCCGGGCGTTCGAGATCTCGTCGATGGGGATTCGCGTGAGCCCCGAATCGCTGCTGGAACAGTTGAAGATCCGCAACCTGGAGCATCGCGTCGAGTTGGACTTCCACCGCATGCTCCTGGCCGGCATGCTGCCCCAGACCATGGGCGGCGGCATCGGTCAGTCGCGGCTCTGCATGTTCTTCCTCCGCACGGCCCACATCGGCGAAGTGAGCGTGGGCATCTGGCCACAAGCGATGATCGACGCCTGCGCAAAGGCCAATATCGCGTTGCTGTAAGCCTTCCGGCCGTGACTGGCCTACCGACTGATTTCCAGGCCGACAAAGGCCCCGTGGTAGAACAGGCTGCTGGTTTCGACCGTGGCAGTGCTGGCCACCAGATCGGATACGGCCATTTGGTCTGGAGCGAGCGCGACGCCGTCGATCCATAACACCTGATACCCAGCGCGGACCGCCAAATCCTCCGTAAGGTGGCAGATGCCCATGAGCCCCGTCTCGCCGACGAAGGCCACGTGATTCTCCGACGCGCCGACGCGGCCTGTGCGGAGGGGCGAGGTCTGAGCCGCAAACGCGAGGTTCTCCGCGTCGTTGTTGAACACGCCGGCCTTTAGCAT
>JBDKTH010001259.1:0-7500 GCA_039680305.1 Thermoguttaceae bacterium
CTTGTCAGTAATGCCAAGGCCACCACCCCGACAACGGCCGTCGAAATCTTGCTGGTAAGGGGACAGTTCTAGGTCTCAGGCCCCACCGCTCTGCAAGGCAGGTGCACGCCACCATAGATTAGGAGCCTTTGCGCCGAACCGCTACCATTAGTTCGCAGGATTCCCGCTGCACCAGCGGTAATGGGAAACGGTCCAGCGCCAACGCAGGCAGGCACGTCAAGCATACCGGAACGCATGCTGCCCCAACGCAGCGGAGTTTACGTTGCTTTGGCAGCCCACACTGTCGCTGGCCAACTGGACGGCAGACAACAATCCTCAAAGGTTGTCCATTCTGTTGAATGGAAGGTGAGTAGGCCAGCCGTCGTTAACGTTCCAGTCGGATGCGGGCCAGTTCTTCTCGCAGGCGTTTGTTTTCTTCCCGCAGTTGAGACAACTCGTCGTCACCGGCGGTCCGCTCTTCACAGGGAATCGCACGAATCAGGGGTATTCCTCGCGCCTCGTACTCCTGCAGGCGGCTTTGCCAACTCGCCCGGCTGTGGGCGATGCGATCGTCCGTGAAGCGTATCTCGCGCAACACTCTCACCTTGCAGGTGGCCAAATGCAGGTCGCCCTGGCGGTCGTAGTACACCACCTCATAGAGCCGTTCGGCCTGCTCCCCAAACCAGCCCGTCCCGCGAGGAGACCAATTGATGCTGAGGGGCCGCCCGCCACGCTGGCGGATGTACGCGGCGATGCAACGGCGATCCCACTGGTCGACCAGGTACCAAAGGACAATTGCCAGTAGAGCAAGGCCAAGGATCAGGGCTAGCATTTCCATGACAGTCGTCGCTCCTGGCATGGAGGGACTGGACCAAATCGCCCTTGACAACCATCACGAAGAATAGAGCCTTAGCAGTCCCCAGGTTATTCTATTCCCACGGGACCATCGGACAACCCTAGATTCGGGACAGGTTCCAGGCGTTTCGCCGGGGGCTGGCATTTCTCTCCTCAAATGGGCGACGATCGGGTAGGATGGGCGGCCGATAAGAGTCATCGCAAGGCCGATGAGCGTGAGTCCACACCTCTTGGAAAACGAAGCCCGATGATACGAGGCCGCATCGAAAAACACCTGAATGACCCGATTACCCAACACATGCGCACGGACTTCGCGCGTCTGGATGTTGGGCAGACCGTCGGGGAGGCCTTGACAGCGATTCGCGAGACCCCACCCGAAGGCCGGATCATCTACTTCTATGTAGTCGACAAGGAGAACCTCCTGCAAGGCGTTGTGCCGACGCGTCGGCTGCTGTTGAGCCCCCTGGACATGCCCGTGGCCGACCTCATGCTACGGGAGGTCGTGACGCTCTCGAAGGACGCCACGGTCTTGGAGGCGTGCGAGCTGTTCACGATCAATCGCCTCCTGGCCTTCCCGGTGATCGATGAACAGCGCCGCATCCTTGGGATCGTCGACGTCGAACTCTACACCAACGAGTTGAGCGACCTGGACCGTAACACGCGGAATGAGGACCTGTTCCAACTGATCGGTGTTCACCTGGCCGAGGCCCAGCAGTCCTCCGCCTGGAGCGCGTTTCGCAGCCGGTTTCCCTGGTTGATCACCAACATTGCTGGGGGCATCCTGGCCGCGTTCCTGTCAGGGCTCTTCGAGGCTGAACTGCAACAGGTGGTCGCGTTGGCCTTGTTCATTCCCGTGGTCCTGGCACTATCGGAGAGCGTGAGCATTCAGTCGGTCAGTCTGGCCTTGCAGGCGTTGCGCGGGCGGCAGCCGACGCTACGTGTGGTGCTGGCCGCGCTTCGCGCCGAGGCCCTGACCGGCCTGCTCCTGGGGGCGGCCTGCTCGCTGGCCGTGGCGCTCGTCGCACTAGTTTGGCTCGGGCAGCCGATGGTGGCACTAGTCCTCCTAGGGGGAATCGCCGGAAGCGTGGCCTGCTCGGCCGTCGTCGGCGTGGCGATGCCCAACTTGCTTCGGCTGCTCCAGCGGGATCCCCAAGTGGCATCCGGGCCGGTGGCCTTGGCTTTGGCCGACATGACGACACTGCTGGTCTACTTCAACCTGGCCCGGTGGCTCCTATAATCTCTTGCCCTCAGGCACAGGGCCCTGCCATCTGCTATCATCAAGACGATGGGTGGAGGGAAGCCCTTCAGGCAGCGACGACCAGGTGACGAGGCAATCCATGCTGCTAGCCTTGAGCGAGCTGAATGACACGGCACTTCTTCTGGCGGTTCTCGGCCTGCTGGTGGCGTTGAGCGCGCTCTTGGCCCGACCGATCGACCGGCTCGGCGTGCCGATCGTGTTGTTGTTCATTGCCTTGGGAATGCTCGGGGGCTCGGAGGGGATTGGGGGGATCGAGTTCGACGACTATCACTTCGCGATGCAGGTCGGCACGATCTATCTGGTGTTGATCCTCTTTGATGGCGGGATGAGCACCTCGCTGGGCGCGATCCGTCGCGTGTTGGCTCCTGCCACGATCTTGGCCACCGTGGGAGTCGCGCTGACAGCGTTTCTGATGGCCATGTTTGCCCGGATCCTGGGACTGCCGTGGAGCGAAGCCCTCTTGATCGGTGCCGTCGTCTCGTCGACGGATGCCGCAGCCGTGCTGGCGGTGTTGCGCGGGGGGCGTCTCAACCTGCAGCCTCGCGTGGGCCAGACCCTGGAAGTGGAGTCATGCGTCAACGACCCGATGGCCGTGATCCTGACCGTAACCATGATCCAAATCGTGCTGGGGGCCGGTCAGCTCTCCTGGGGCGTGCTTTGGCAGGTTGCCTGGCAACTGCTGCTCGGCGGGATGGTGGGAACGGCCCTGGGCTACGTGGGCATCATCCTCCTTCGCCGCGTCCCCCCGCCGATCACCGGGCTCTATCCGGCCCTGACGCTCGCCGTGGCCTTTGTCTCCTTTGGGGCGGCCACGCTGGCCGGGGGCAGCGGGTTCCTGGCCGTGTTCGCCACCGGGCTGATCCTGGGCAATACGAAGCTGCCGTATCGCAGCGCGCTGACGCGGACCCATGAGGTGCTGGCCTGGCTGAGCCAGATCGGCATCTTCCTGATGCTCGGCCTGTTGGTCTTTCCATCGCACCTGATACCGGTGGCGGGCATCGGGTTGGTCCTGGGGCTGTTCCTCGCGTTGGTCGCAAGGCCCTTGGCCGTCCTCCTTTGCCTGCTTCCCTTCGGCTTTCGTGCCCGGGAGATCGGCTACATCGGTTGGATCGGGCTTCGCGGGGCCGTGCCCATCATTCTGGGATTGTTTCCCGTGCTCGCCGGAGTCCCCGGGGCCGAGCGGATCTTCAACGTGGTCTTCTTCATCGTGGTTCTCAGCACGATCCTGCCCGGGGCCACGATCCGGCCGATCACTCGCTGGCTGCGCCTGGGCGTTCGCGCCGCCCCCACGCCAAGCGCGGTGCTGGAGATCAACTCGGCCTTTCCCCTCGGCGGGGAGATCGTCTCGTTCTTCATCGAGTCGCATCTGGCCGTCAGCGGGGCGCGGCTGTCGGAGATCGAGTTCCCCCAGGACTCGTCGATTGTGCTGATCGTTCGCGGTGAGGACCTGGTGGCCGCCCGCGGCAACACCACACTGATGCCCGGCGATCACGTCTATGTGTTCTCCCGGCCCGCGGATCGACCGTATATCGAGCTTCTCTTCGGTTCGCCGGAGAGGAGCTGAACCGGCTCCGGTAGTCGAGCCCCGCCGACGATCTCACAAGGACGATCGACCGGAGGTCGTCGGCCCAGGCACTGCCACAACGCCGGACGAGGATCGGACAGCTGCCGTGGCGGCTCTCCGACCCGTTCAAGGAGAAGATCTCTCGTGGCGGGCACTATTAAGCTGGACTGAAGGGACGTGAGCAAAGCCTTGGCTGAGATCGCCGTTCACACATCGTACAGGCCGACGCTTTCGGGCTGAAAGGTCACTTCCTCCAGCCGCAGCCGCCTTCTACCGAAAGGCGCGTCCCATTCGACGACCTCTCCTTCGCGGTGGCCCAGCAGAGCGGTCCCGAGGGGCGCTAGGATCGATAGACAACCATGGGCAGGATCGGCGAACCCCGGATACACGAGGGTGTAGGTCTCCTCCTCGTCCTCCCCGTCCAGATCATGAAACCGGACGGTGGAGTTCATCGTGACCACGCCCTTTGGCATTTCTCTCGGCGCGACGATTTGAGCCTGCCCCAACTCCGAATTCAAGGCGCACAACCGCGCTCGCGGCACGCTGCCAGTTGTGACCGCGTCGCGGATCATTGCCCTCAATCGCTCCAAGTCTACGGTGGACAGAATCCGTTGCTTGTTCATTGGCGATGGTCTCCTGAATGATGGAGCGGGCCTTCCTTCATTGCCTTGCATCACGGAAAACGCCAGGCGTGTGGTCGCCATCGCGTCCCACACGCGATGTGTGTCCCTCAATGTGCTTGACGCCTTCTACCTCGCCTTCGCAGCCGGCTATCGCAGTTGCCACAAGGCGGCAATAACCCAGCCATCGCCCCTCGTCCCTCGCCAGCAATACAGGGCCCCTTAGGCGCGAGGACATCGCCGAAACCGCCTCTTCGCGAACGCCCTGTCCGTCACTCCATCGTATCTTTCATCGACCAAGACACAACCCCGTGATCGGGCTAACTTACCTACAAAGAGCTAGTTGCGTCTCGCCCGGCAGAGATGATGAGGCCGTTGTACTATGGCGAGACCATTAGAGATGGTATGCATCGGCGCGCTCGGGTTGGAAGCGGATCGCTTCGATCCTGATCCTTCGCTGCCCGGACGGCACTGCCACCCGGATCACGTCGCCGACCCGCTTGCCGAGCAGGGCACGTCCTACCGGAGCAAGGACGGAGATTCGGTCTGTTGCGATGTCGGCGTCCCGGGGATACACCACCGTGTACGTCTCCGCTTCCCCGGAGTCGAGATCGAAAATCTCCACGGTCGAGTTCATGGTCACCACGTCTTCGGGGATCTCTTCAGAGTCTAGGACCTGGGCAAGTTCCAGTCCCGCCTCCAATGCGTCAAGATGCGAGTGATCCTCAAAGGTCAAATGGATATCGTTGAGCATTGTTCCTAGGCGTCTACGGTCGCTATCGGTAATAAACACAGTCTGTAACTTCATGTCAATCCTCCTGTCATGAAAGGGGCGTCACGAGGGCGTGCGGCGGCCTGCCTCCGGCCCGTTACCGTTCTTCCTATTCGTCGAGTGCACGTTGCGAATCACAGGCAACACAGAGCGTTATGTAGGGGATCATTCGAAGCCAGTTCTCTGGAATCCTGTCGTCACACTGCTCGCATTCGCCGTAAGTGCCCTGGTCCAGACGGCCCAGCGCGCTGTCGATCTGCTCAAGCATCGCCTCTTTCCGCTCGATCAGGCTACCGACATACTCCTTGAGCGATCTCGCGAGGACAGTCCGCCAGGCCGTTCGACATGATCGACAGAGCCTGGCAGGGCGAGAGAGGCTTCGGTCAAGAACCGTCTCAAGGGCCACATCCATCAACAGGTTGACCTCGCCTCGCAAATGCGACTGAAGCGAGAGAAGGGTTGTCTTGAATAGCTGCTGCTGGGAGTTGGTCATTATTTATCCTCCGGTAATGTCTGGTGATGTCTTCCGGGACGGTGGACCCAGATCTAGTTGGTGTGCAGATAATCGGCTACCTCGTCGACTGTCACCCTGAGGCGGTAGAGCGCCCCCCAGCGTCGCCCTTGGGTCCGTTGCCGCTTGAGTCTTCGATCCACGGATCCTTTCGCTCGCCTGACGGCGTGCACCATGGCGACATAATGGTTCGCGGCGAAATGTGCTACCGTGACAGGCCCCGAGCGGACCAGCCGGACGCGGAGCCGGCAGCCCTTGTCGACGCCTGGCTGCCTGCCGTTTCCTTGCACCAGCCAGACATCGACTCCTTCAATGGACCGGACGAACCTGCGAAGCGACATCGCGATGCGATGTTCAACAATCCTGCGGAAGCGCACTGTTGTATCTGTGCCGCCACTTCTTCGCACGTTTATCAAGACCGGGCCAATTGGCCTCGTGCGAGGTACGGTGATCATGACAGTCCTCCGTTCGATCATGCCTGGGTATGGTCTTTGATCGCACATCGGGACAGGAGGCGGACCTCCAGTCCGGCCCACACAAGACCATCGCGAACTCCGATGCCCTTGGGGTTCTACGGCCTGTTTCGGCCTAACGGCTCTCCAGTCTGATCTGACGCATGCCAAGTCCTTTGTCGGTGCTAGCTCCAGGTGCAGGGCCTCTCCGCAATCGACGAATTCGTGTGGCCAAGCACCTACCGCACCCTGGAACTGAGGCCGGCGTTGCTTCCTTTCCTACTGCTGGCCAACAACGGCCAGCGTTGTAGCAGGAGCGCGAAGGGATATCTGCGATAAGAAGATCAAGCGGCCTCGAATGCCGAATCGCTGTCAGTCAGGTCCTGAAGAGAGGGCCCGCGATCGACTGCCGTCAAGTATAGGCTATGCCGAAGGCTCGACAATCCCGCAAAGTAGCCAACCATATCTAGCCCTCGTTTTTTCGAGCCATGGTGAATGCCTCGTGTCGATAGAGTGCCCGCTCGTGTAGCTCCAAAAGGCTAGGGCTAACTTGACCTGGCCAGAACGCGGGATTGTCCGAGGATCTTGGGAGAATAAAATGAATCTGCAGTCGTCCAGGCTCTTCTTTTCGCGACCGTGGCCATGTTCCATGGCATGGTCTTGGTGAACGAATCGCGACGATCTATGGATGCAGGGCAGCCTCGCCCCCTCGACATCACTGGCACACAGGGGCTGACGGTCGGTGACGACGCTAGCGGTGACGCGGTCGTCAAAGGCGATTCGGCCGAGATCCTCCCGATCTACCAAGCATTCTTGACCCGTTACGGCGGACAGAACCGGGCCGCTAAGGGTTGCCCTGAACGCGATACGTTCCCGAGGCCCCACAAGAGCTGAGGGCGAAGAGGGACTGCGGGTATTCTGCGTTACGAAGCGTAGCCTGTCCCATCGGCTGGAAGATCGAGCAGGATCGCACCAGTCGGCAAGCCCACGCGCATCAACAGAAATGATAATCGTTGTCTCATCGGACTGTCGGGAGTGGAGGCTCTCATGGAGATGCTAGTTATGATCCTTGTCCTTGCTCTAGCAGCAATCGCCCTCTGGCATCTGGTAGACCAGTGGGATCGCCATTGCATCGCCGAGTACATCCGCCAAGATGGCGGGCGAGTTATCAGCATCAAGTGGTCTTCGCGTGAAACGGGCTGGTTTGGGAAGCAAACCGAACGGCCGTATGAGGTGGTGTACCACGATCACGATGGTAATCTGCGTTTGGCTACCTGCAGGGTAAAAGCGTTGGGTGATGTACGCATCACCGACGATCGCATCACCCACTGGCGAAAAGGCCAACGCCGACTATCGGGATACAAGGGTGCGTCTCATGCGTGCGATTCCGGGTGAAGAATAAGCGACCTCTGGGGATGGGCTGTCTCAACTGCAAGAGGATAACAGACGCTTGAGGGAAGACTTGGCCCGAATCAGACAGGGATGACTG
>JBDKTH010001390.1:0-2400 GCA_039680305.1 Thermoguttaceae bacterium
TGGAGGCTTTCGCAGAGCGATTGGAGCTCGGCCTGGTCGAACTCCTGCCGGGGCTGGAAGGGATTGCTGTCGATCCGCTTGACGTCGATCCGCAAGGGGCCCGGCTCGCCGACGGCAGCGGCTGGCTCGGCGGCCACCGGGGCGTCGGTCGGGAGTTGAACCTCGTCGGCCAGGTGCGAGGATGATTCGTAGGGATTGCCCGTCTCGCCGCCATAGGCCGATTCGCCTCGGGCGGCTGAAGGGAATGGAATCGTTGAGGGGGCTTGGCGGGGTGCTTCGTCTTTTCCAGAGACACGGCCCAGCAGGGCTTCCAGTCCACGTCCCAGGCGTCGTTCCTTAGTCACGCTCTAATACCTCCATGCATAGTTCGACGTACGCCCGGGTGCCACGAGCCCGGGGCGCGTAGTCGAGGACCGATTTGCCGTGGCTGGGGGCTTCTGAAACGGCCACGTCACGGGGAATGACCGTGTGGTAAACAATCTCCCCAAAAAAGTCGCGGACTTCCTCCTCCACCTCCCAGGTCAGCTCGAGCGTCGGATCGTACATCGTCAGCACGATCCCGCCGAACTGGAGCCGGTGATTGCTGTCGTGCATCACCTCGCGGATGACCTCGATCATCTGGGCCAGGCCTTCCATGGCGAAGAACTCGCACTGGATCGGCATGAGCACTTCCGTGGAACTGGCCAGGGCGGTCCGGGTCAGTCGGCCCAGGGAGGGCGGGCAGTCGATGAGCACGAAATCGTACGCGTTCAATCCGCTGGACAAGTGGTAGCGTACCCGGTCGGCCTGGCTAGGGTCATCGCAGGCCAGGGCTTCCACGTCGTGGAAGCTGCGACAGCCGGGGAGGAGATCGAGTCGGGCAGTGGTGGTCGGAAGGATCGCCAACTTCAGCGGTGCGCCGGCCACCAGGGCATGTTGGGCCGTCGGTTGCTGGCCCAGGCCGGTGGTGGCGTTGCACTGCGGGTCGAGGTCGACCAGGAGCGTATAGCCCCCGGCCTTGGCCAATCCGGCAGCCAAGTTGATTGCGGTGGTCGTCTTGCCGACCCCCCCCTTCTGATTGGCCACACACAGGATCCGACCCACGCTGGCGGCCTCCAAGTCTCACGGTCCCGGACCTCCATGTCCGGGGGCGCGATTGTAACAGGCCGCCCCCCAGTGAGGAAATGGCAGTTGGGATTGGGGATTCTTTGATTTGGGATTTGGGATTTGGGGATTCTGAGATTCTGGGCCGGGCTGTGGTGGCCCGGAATGTTTCACGTGAAACGCCCGGTCGAGCCATCCGGCAGAGGTTACCCAGAAGTGTTTCACGTGAAACATGGCAGGGGCGGATGCGATTCAGAGCTGGGCCGTGTCGGTCCGGAGTCGGGGCGGCACGCTCTGGCTCAGACTGACGGTTGGGGAAGGCGGCAGTTGGGCGTTTCACGGCCGTAATGTTTCACGTGAAACATTCAGTCGCCGTCGGTTCCCTGTTTCACGTGAAACGCCCGGTCGGGCTGACCGGTAGAGGTTGCGCAGGAGTGTTTCACGTGAAACACGGCAGGACCCCGGGGACGACGAGAGCCTTTCCCCAATCCCCGATCCCCAATCCCAGATCCCAGATCTGAAATCCCAAATCCCATGGGGTGAGCGCAAAAGAAAAGCCGGACCGATATGGTCCGGCTCCGATATCCACTCCCGCTCTACTCGCTACACTTCACTCACCACTCCCTATTCCCTATTCCAGCGGATTGAGAACCAGGCCGCTGAGCAGCTTCGGGTAGAAGTAGGTGCTCTTGGCCGGCATGCGCTCGGCGTGGAGGCTGATCTCGCGCACGTGCTGGACGGTGGCCGGCATGACCAGGGCGGCCATCGGGTACTCGCCGGTGTGCAGGCCGTCGACGACTTCCTGGACCTGGTGGACGTAGCCGGGCTTGGGCAGCTCGTGCTGGCCCAGGAGGTTGTCCATGACCAGGCGGTGCAGCAGCGCGACGCCCAACGACTGCCAGTCCTCGCTGTGGTCCTGGGCCACTTCGGCCATCTTCGCCCGGCCGGCGTCGGTCAGGGTGGCCATCGTCCAGCGGTTGTCGGCCTTGGTGTAGATCCCGATCCGGCCCTGCTGGCCGAGCGTTTCCAGGTCTTCCCAGACGGTCGGGGCCTGGTCGGGGCCTTGGCCAGATTCCTCGGTGCGGAAGCAGTCGCCGAGCTTCGCGGCCAGTTGCTCGGCGGTCAGCTCGGGCACGCCGCGGAACAACCGGTGCGTCGGCAGAACCACCAGGCCCGGGTCTTCCATGCCGACGAACATCATCAGCACGAAGTTGGCCGGATGGTCCGGCCGAAGGGCGCCGCTGTCGTAGATCTGATCGCGGTACTTCAGGGCGGTCGTGTACCGGTGGTGGCCGTCGGCGATGAACAGCGGCTTCG
>JBDKTH010001383.1:0-7177 GCA_039680305.1 Thermoguttaceae bacterium
ACGATGCCCGTTCGAAAGTGGAAGGAGGCCCTCAACCACTTCGCCATCCTGTTCGAGGGCCGCCTGCCCGAACTGAATGGCAAATATCGTTCCCTGCCCGGCTGACACAAAAATTCCGACAGGCTCGTGGACAGGTCAGTCATCACCGTCTGATTCGCCCTGTGGCACGTTACGAACAGCTCTCCTACTATGGTCCCCTGCGGGCCCGTGTCGCGGCGTTACAGGCCCAGGGCCGCACGTCTCCAGAGATCGCTCGGCACCTCAATGCCGAAGGATTCCTCCCGCCTAAACGAACGAAGCGGTTCACCGCTCCCATGATAACCCGGTTCCTCATCGATGAAGGGTTGCACGTCCCTCGTCCGCAAGCCGCAGCCCAGAGCCAGTTGCTCCGCAAGCACGAACTGTGGTTGACGGAGCTGGCCGTCCGCTTGAACATTCCTCTGGCCACCCTCCACAAATGGCAACGCATGGGTTGGCTCCGCAGCCGGAAGGTTGTCCAGGCCGGAGGCCGCTGGGCGATCTGGGCCGACGAGGCTGAGTTGACTCGCCTGCGCCAACTTCGCGCCTACCGACGTCAGTGGCCCAATCCTCGCTATCCCCAGGAATTAACCACTCCCGGCGGCTCCCGCAAGCCCAAATAGCAGACACATGTTCACATGGTACAAGCCAACATTAAGGAGGCATTATGGCTGGTAGACTGAACTGTTCTTTAGAACCTTCAAACAGACCTTTGGCCGTCGGAAACTCCGCAGCCACAAAGCCGAGCACGCCCAATTGGAAGTGGAATGGTCGTTGGTGGGGCTGTGGGCCGTGTGCCTATTGGCGCAACGGGAGATCGCCGCCGGAGGCGGCGATCCTTGCCGCTTGAGCCCTGCGGGTGCGATCAAGGCGATCCAGAAATTGATGGGGCAGTACCGCAACCGTCCCGAGGATCCCGGGGAAAGCCTGGCATGGATGCTTCGCAATGCCCTCTTGGATGATTGCCATCGCACGTCGTGCAAGGCCGCTCGGGCCTATCCGACCAAGAAGAAACGTGAACGAATAGGGGGGCCCCTCGTCGCTACAGCAACGAAAGCCCAAATCGCCGCAGTGAACAAGTTTAAGGCAAGAGAACACGAATTTCAGTTACCGGCGTAGAGTGGCACTCAATGCCGTTTCCAGTTTGGGCATGGTTCATTTCTGGCGGTTTTGGGGTGACAACTGCGAACCCTGAGCGGTACCGGCGGTCGGCGGGGGGAATGGGACAGCGGGGACTGGTCAGACGCGGGAAAACCGCACGTAGCCGAGCATTTCCAGCCAGTGGGGGTGGGCTTGATCGGTCAGGAGTTCGGCCGGGCTCTTGCCGACCCGCTCGGGGCGCTCGCTCCGCAGGAAATGATGGTGGTTGAGGAAGAACTGGAGCAGGGTCAGGTAATCGGGCCCCAGATGGCGGCGGAGGAAGAAGTAGCTGCGCAGCCGGCTGTGGAGGTTCTCAAGGACGGAACTGACACGGACCGTCTAGTCGACCAGTTCGGCGACGGCCACGCGGACCACAAAGAAGCGAGGACCGAGTTGCTCGCGCAGGGCGGCCTCGCGGGGGCCAACGCGCGAGATCCTGCAGATCCAACGCCTCGAGGTTGAAGGCGTCGCGGAGCGTGGCCACCGGAAGCTGGACCTCTCCGGTCAGGGTCGCCAAGTCCTGGTCCAGTTGGGCGGCGAAGGCCAAGAGAGCGTCGCGCTGGTGGCGCAAGGCGCGGACGACCGGGCCAAGGCGGTGGGGCAGAACGGCTAAGATGGGCAACCATGTCTGTTTCCTCCATGAAACTGGCTGACTTCTTCCATCACCAGCCTGGGGGAAACAGACTATTTGAGAAACCCCAATTCTCCACGTCACACGCACCGGTTCTGTTACCTCAGATTGAACCAGGCCAAATCTCGTGCCGAACAGGATTGAGGGGTCCCTTTCTCATCGCCTCCTCCGCACACCCTGGCTCACCCGGTCCTCGCAGCCTATCTGATCGGGAAATTTCGCGCTCCCGTGTATGTAGTGATCTGGTAGACTACGGGCTTGGCAGTGGCCTCTACCACCAGATGCAAGGATGGGATGCAGTCAATTAGCCCACATGAGGGGTTTGATGGCACGCAGCGCGCTCATTACTGGGATTACCGGACAAGATGGCTCCTATCTGGCTGAGTTTCTCTTGAGCCAGGGGTATGAGGTTCACGGCATGGTCCGGCGTTCCAGCACGGAACGGTTTGAACGCATTTCTCATCTGAGGGGATTGGTCACCCTCCACCAGGCCGATTTGCTTGATCAGCTCTCGATCGTCAATCTGATCCGGGATGTGCGGCCCTGCGAGGTTTACAACTTGGCCGCGCAGAGTTTTGTGCCGACCAGTTGGCTCCAACCCTTGTTGACCGGCGACTTTACGGCGTTGGGGGTGACCCGGATGCTGGAGGCGATCCGGCTGGTCGATCCGAAGATCCGTTTCTACCAGGCCAGTTCGAGCGAGATGTTCGGCGCGGTCCGTGAGGAACCGCAGACCGAACAGACCCCGTTCTGGCCCCGCAGTCCGTATGGTGTGGCCAAGGTGTATGGGCATTGGATTACAGTCAACTACCGGGAAAGCTACGACATCTTCGCCTGTTCGGGGATCCTGTTTAACCATGAGTCGCCGCGACGGGGGATGGAGTTTGTCACCCGCAAGGTCAGTGACGGCGTGGCCCGGATCAAGCTTGGCGTCCAGGAGAAGCTGCGGTTAGGCAATCTCGACGCGATGCGGGACTGGGGCTTTGCCGGCGACTACGTCCGGGCGATGTGGCTGATGCTTCAGCAAGACCAGCCGGACGACTACGTGGTGTCCACGGGGCAGAAACACTCGGTTCGCGATCTGGTCGAGGTGGCCTTCGCCCACGTGGGGCTCAACTGGCAGGATCATGTGGAGGTCGACCCGAAATTCCTGCGGCCGGCCGAGGTGAACACGCTCTGCGGCGATGCCAGCAAAGCGAGGAAACGTTTGGGGTGGCATCCGGAGGTGACCTTTGGCCAACTCGTGGCGATGATGGTCGACGCGGACATGGAACGCGTCAGCCGGGAATTGGTGGAAAAGAACCGGCCCACGCCCTGACGGTTTTCGTTCTCTTGCAAGGTGGTTTCGTGAAGAAGCTTTTGTTGATCCTCGTGAAGATCGGCGTCTCGGCGGCGATCATCGGCTATCTGGTGTTGGACGCCTACCGAAATCAAGCCTTCGGCCATCTGTTGGCCCAGCCGAAGAATTGGTGGCTGCTCACGGGGGCAGGGCTGTTCTGCGGTTCGGCGGTCGTGGTGACGCTCGTGCGATGGTGCTACCTGGTGCGAGCGCTGGACCTGCCGTTTGCAATAAAGGACGCGATGCGTCTGGGCTTTCTCGGCTACCTGTTCAACCTGGCGCCGATGGGGATCGTCAGCGGGGACCTGCTCAAGGCGGTGATGCTCGCCCGGCAGCAGCACGGACACCGCGCAAAGGCCGTGGCCTCCGTGGTCATCGACCGGCTCATCGGCCTGTACATGTTGATGGTCGTCGCCTCGGTGGCGATCCTGCTGACCGGCTTCTACCAATTCCCCGATGAGAAGATCCGTCACTTCTGCCAGGCCATTTTGGCGTTGACCGTTGGGGGGGCCGTGGGGATCGCGGTGATGTTCATGCCCGATCCGACGGGCGGCCGGTTGTCCGCTCTGGTCAGCCGAATTCCTCTGGTCGGCGGCGCGATCGTCCAGTTGGGCTGCGTGTTGGCAATGTACCGTCGACGAATGGGCGTGCTCGTCGTCGCGTGTGCAATGAGCATCGCGGTGCACAGCCTGTATGCCACGGGGATCTTCCTGCTCACATGGGGCCTCTATCCGCAGTCCCACACGCTCGGCACGCAGTTTGTCGCCGCCCCGTTGGCCGCCCTGACGGGCGTCGTGCCGGTTCCGGCGGGGCCATTCGAATGGGTCCTCGACCGCCTGTTCAGCAGCATTCCGTTGCCCGACGGCGGCCACATGCTCACCAACCAAGGGTTCGTCGTCGCCCTCGGCTACCGAATCATCACCGTCGGGACCGCGGCGATTGGCGCGATGTACTATCTTGTCAGCCGTCAGGAGCTTGCCGCCGCCCTGCATGACGTCGAAGAGACGACGGAGTTGGACGAGCAGCCGGCGACGGCCGACAGTGCGGCGTAGGTTCCGATCGGAGCCGGGGCGTGCCGCCCCGGTTGTCGGGCCGATACGGCCCGGCTCGGACAATGCGGGTTGGCTCGGCGTTACTTGCTGCCGTCCTCAGACCCGGCAGCGGCGGATCGCGTCGAGGAGAAGATCGGACGGGCCATGCTTGGAAAGATAGGCCGTCGCGCCGGCTGCGCGAATCGCCCGGCCCAGTTCGTCGTCGTGCATCGAGAGGCCGATGACCAGTGTCTCCGGCTGCTCGCACTTGATCCGCCGCGTCGCCCCGATTCCATCCAGCCGGGGCATCGTGATGTCCATCAGAATCACGTCCGGATGGCGTTCACGGGCCAAGTCGATCGCCTCCTGGCCGTCGGCCGCCTCGCCGACGACCTCAATGTCGGCCTGTTCCCGCAACAGGCTGGCCAGGCCTTCGCGAAAGATCTTGTGATCGTCGGCCAGCAGGACCCGGATCGTCGCGGCGTCGCGGGATGCGGTGCCTTGGGAACCCTCGCGTTCCGCGGCGGGAGCGGCGGCCTTGCCGGATGCGGACACGAGCGACGTCGGCTGATGGCATGGGACCGCCAGGAGCACCCGCGTACCCTGGCCCGGGGCCGAAGCGATTTCCATCCGTCCGCCCATCAACTCCAGCCGCTCGCGGATACTGAACAGGCCAAAGCCCCCGCTGGTCGTCTCCGGCGTTTGGCGGTTTGCCGCATCAAAGCCCGCTCCTCCGTCGGCCACGACAATCTCCACCAGGCCGGCACGCTCGCCGTGGAGTTCGATTCGCGCCAGGGTAGTCTGGGCATGCTTCACCACGTTGAACAGCAATTCCCGCACGGCCTGAAAGAGAATCACGCGGACATCTTCGGCGATCGGCACGCAGTCGAGGTGAGCGACCACGTCGACGTGCAGTGCGTGCTTGACCTCCATCTGCCCGGCCAACCATTCTAAGGCCGCCACGAGGCCGGCCTCGTACAATACGGGCGGGCTGAGCTCCACGGTTAGCGACCGCGATTCTTCAATCGCCCGTTGGAGCAACTCATCGAGTTGCGGGACCGACGGCTCCTCGTTGCCCGGGTCCAACCGACGGCGGACGGTGGACACCTTCAGCCGGGCGGCCACGAGCAACTGCTGGAGATGGTCGTGCAGCACCTGCGCCAACCGGCGACGCTCGCGTTGCTCGGCCAGGGTTAGCTCAGCGGTCAGGCGGCGGAGTTGCGCCGCCTGCTGGTGAAGCGACTCGTTGAGCGCCTGCAGTTCGAGTTCTGCCCGTTTTCTCGCGGTGACGTTGCGCAGGGAGAAGACGAGGAGTTCCACCTCTCCCTGGTCATCCAGGATCGGCACCAGCGTCCAGTCCCAGTAGGTCACGCCCAACTCGGGATGGTGGGGAAACACATAAGGTCGGGCGATGGCTTGGCTCGGCGTTTTCGTACGCACGACTTCGGCGAACGTCGACTGGTTTTCTTCTGACGGAAACAGCTCGAAATGATTCCGCCCCGCGAAGTCCTCAATTGCATGGTAGCTTTCACGCGCGTAGGCCGCGTTGGCGCGAAGAAAGTTGAACTGACGGTCGAGAAAGGCGATCGGTGTAAGACTGTGCTCGAAGAAGGCGTCGAGATGCCGCGACTGCTGCCGGAGAGTCTCCTCGGCCTGTTTGCGTGCGGTGATGTCCTGGAACGAGCCTGCCATGCGTACGGGCTTGCCCTGTTCGTCCCAGATCGCCTGCCCGCGCGACCGGAACCAGCGATACTCCCCCGCCTTCGTCTGCTGGCGGTATTCGACGTCAAAAGGACCTTTCTGGGTCAGGTGGTTCTGGAGCACTTCGTGCAACCGGTCTCGGTCCTCGGGGTGCGTCAACTCGAGGATTCGCTCCCAGGAAATCCCCGACTTCCGCTCCTCATAGCCCAGCAGTTCGTAGCATCGGGGAGAACACCAGATCACTCCGTGAGGCGGCTCCCAGGCATCCCACAGCCCATCGGTCGAGCCGCGGACCGCCAGATCGAAGCGTTGTTCGCTCTCCCGCAGGGCCTGTTCCATGTGGGTCCGTTCGCGAATCTCCGCCTGGAGCTTGGCGATCGTGCGGGCCAAGTCGGCGGTGCGTTCTCGCACGCGCAGCTCCAATTCTTCCTGGGCGCGTCGCAAGGTCAGCGTGAGCTGGCGTTCGGCGGTGATGTCGGTGATGCCAGCGATGAACCCAATCACCCGCCCCTGCGCGTCGCGACGGTAGTTCCAATCGACCTGCACCTCGATGATCCGGCCATCCTTGGCGAGGTTCTGGGCCAGGCAGGGCGTCGGCGGAGGTTGCTCGGTGACGAGGGTCGCGAGACAGCCCGGCAGCCCGTCACAGTCCGGTCCAGGGATGAGATGCTCCCCGATTGGGGTGCCGACGAGCGATTCCGACTCGCAACCGCACATGCGGCCGTAGGCCCGATTACAGAAGGTGACGATCCCTGATGCGTCGGTCTCCAGAAGCCCGTGTGACAGCGTCTCGACCAAGACCCGGTAATGCTCTGCACTGGGATGCGATGGCGACTCAACGAGCGAACCCGGCTCAGTCCTTCGGTGTTGGTCACTCGGCTCAGTCATCGTTGATCCATGCAGGCGAGGCAGGCAATGGTGTGCCACGGGTGGCTCGTCCCGCGAACTCCATCGATGGTGGGGATGGGGTCCCGTCTCTAGTTCATAGAACCAATGTAGCAGAATTCATGGTGCGAACATAGACGTTGCAGCCACAAAGAAGGGAAGTCGCACCACTCACCTGAGCGAGGGAGCGGCCAGGCGGTCGACGCACTGCGGCTCCCACGAAAACCACCGCATCTGTCTATGAACCAGCGTTAGGACTCGGGGAGATCTTGGCACGCGCGATCGACATCAACAGGGGAGGCTGGCGAGCCCGTCCCCTCTCACGGAACCGGCACCGCACTCAAAATGGCCCGGATCACATCTTCGGGGGGGCGATCTTCGGCCTCGGCTTCATAAGTGAGGATCACGCGATGGCGTAGGACGTCGTAGGCA
>JBDKTH010000890.1:0-1984 GCA_039680305.1 Thermoguttaceae bacterium
TGACAACAGCCGCAACCTCTGGTGGGTCGGCCTCTTGGCCTTCGGCGAAGGCTGGCACAACAACCATCACGCCTTTCAGAGGAGCGCCCGCCACGGCCATCGCTGGTGGGAGATCGATATGACCTACTCGGTCATCTGGCTCATGGAGCGTCTCGGCCTGGTCTGGGATGTCGTGCGTCCGGAGCGCGTCCCGGCCACACGGCGACGGGCACGCGGCGCGAGAGATGCCGCCGGCGCTCGCTAGTGCCGTGCCTCGGAAATGCCGGCGTTGGCGCGTTGGAAGCCGAACCGATTGGGTGGCATGCCGTCACGGAGTGCAGCGACGGTTTGGCGTGTCCCCTGGCTGAAGAACATGCCGTGTCGCGTGCCACTGGCATTTTTCCAGAGTTTCCCCGTGCCAGGCAAGTTAATCAAGCACCGGCTGCTCAAGACACCCTCAATGGAGACGAGCTTGTAGCCGGAATCTGCTTGGGGCATCCCCGTTCGACAAGGCTTTCGGAAGGGGGGACGTGCAAGCCCGGTTCAATTCAAAGAGCACTGGCGGCACGCTAGTGGCACCCAGGCCACCCCCGTGATGTTTCCCTAGACGGCCGCCTGGAGCAAGTCCCGGCTGGCCGCGACGATCGCCTGGCGGGCGTGTTCCAGTTGCTCGGCCAAGGCCTCCAGGCGGGCTGGGTCGTCCTTGGCCTGGAACATCCGGAGCGTCAACTGCTCGTAGGCCTCATTCCACTGAAGCCACCGTCGCAGGGTCTCCTGCCACTCGGCGGTCGCTGGTTTTCGAGAGAGTTGGGCAGTGACCATCCCGTCATCCCTGTCGCATGAGAATCCATTCCTTGCGCTGCAGAGGCCACGACCGCCTCCACGCGAGCGACGATTGTGCTGGATTGGCGTCCATTGTGCAATGCCAGTCTGGCCCGGATCGCGGCGGCCAAGTAGACTAGGGCCCGAAGCTGGACAAATGGGAAGTACCAAGGACCAGATTGGACCGATGAGAACGCGAGAGGCACCGCCGAGGGAGGGGAACGCCGGTCAGGGCCGGTCTCCACGCACGCTGTCCTGGACGCTCCGGCTGGTGTGCGTCGCTTATTGGACCTGGCTCACCGCCCTGCTCCTGGTCCCCGAACCCGCCAGGCTCCTGGGAATCGCCAAGGCCTCCGTGCCGGCGATCAACCGCGGCGTGCACTTCTCGTCCTTTCTGATGCTGGCCGTGCTTGCCTGGGCCAGTCGCTGGCCCACCGGTCGGCGTAGGCTGGTCCTCGTGCTCGTCGGCTACGCCTTTCTCACTGAGGGGCTCCAGTGGTTTGTGCCACTGCGACACGTTGACCCGCTCGACCTGATGGAGAATCTGGCCGGGCTACTGGCCGGCACGCTCCTCTGGCTTGCGCTCACGCGCAAGGCCCCCGCGAAACAGTCGGCGGAGAGGCTCGGTGACCTGCCTACCGTGACAGCCCCGGATAGTAGTTCTGGTAGTTCATGAAGCTCGGGTTGGCCGCCGGCCGAGGCGGTTGCGTGCGCTGGTTGAGCTGCTCGAGCTGCGAGCCTTGGACACGGGTCGTCGTCTGGAGGGATTGCAGCGAGTTCTGCGTCTGGTAGTTGACGCGTTGCTGGTCCACGGCGGGCCGAACCAGGCTGTAGTAGTTGTTCACCCGTCCCCGATCGTTGTCCGTACGGAACAGGTTCATGTAGGGACTGTAGGTCGGCGGGGGCGAGTAGCCGGAGAACGGCTTCTGCGAGATGGCCGTTGGCGACGGAGCGACGCCCGGGTTGATCGCGGCCGGCGCATACCCTGGCGACGGCGTCCCGCTTGCAGGAAGCGCCGGCAGGCCGCTGCTGATCGGCGGCGCCGCGGTTGGCGCGGACGGCGGGCCGCCCAAGGCGCGATAGGCGGTCGGCGGAGTCGGGAAGGTCTGCGTCGCCGGCGGGTAACCGTATCCTGTCGGGGCGGTGGTCGGCGTTGGCACGAGCGGAATCCCAACGGTAGGCG
>JBDKTH010000040.1:0-2288 GCA_039680305.1 Thermoguttaceae bacterium
GATGAACCCCCTGGACAACTGGGGCCAAGCGCTGGCCAAGGCCTTCGTGGCCGATTTCGGCGAGTCGTGCTGAACCGGCTACGCCTTTGCGGAAAGCAATCCATCGAACCGGGCCCACGCGGCCCGGTTCTTTTTTTGGTTCATCCGAGATTTCCGGGAAGCCACGGAGGGCGATACGACGAGGCTTCGTGGTCGCTCGACCAGACGCACATTCCGGGCTTTGGGTGGGTGAACACGATCCGAAGTGGAACAGTGCGTTTTCTAAGGCATCGCTCGGGTGTCCAATGGCCAAGAAACAAGAGTACCCCCGGTCGAGCGAACTCACCGAGGGTTGGTGACGCCACCTGCGCACCCTCGGCCCGGCTATCCCTTGTCGGGTTGCTCGCCAGCAGAGCCCGACTCCGTTTCACCGGGCAGTGGTAGTCGAAGGTAATCCGATGCTCGGTGGCAAGTACCATTGGACACCCGAGCGATGCCTTCGAAAACGCACCGTTCCATCCCACTCACGTCTTCTCCACCCCAACCCCGGAAGCCCCCTTGTTCCGCCCCTCGGTACGCTTCCGCCGGATGAACCTCGTTTCCCTCCTTGGCGTCTTTGCGTCTTGTCGAGAGGCTTCTTCTCGATTCTTCTCAACGCGAGCGTTTCCGCTGTGGCCAAAGCTGCGAAAAGGACCCTGATGGGGCTTGACGACCAGGAATCAAGTAGGGCGGTGCCGAGCTTGCGAGGCCCGCCAGTTTGTGGCCGTCGAGTGGCGGGCCTCGCAAGCTCGGCGCCGCCCTACCGTAGTTTGCGAAATCGGGCGATTACCCGTCCTCTGCGACCATCCCCTGCAAGAACGCCATAAACCCCTCGCGGTTGCTCTCGGAAAAAAGCTGCACGCCATAGCGGCCGGGAAGGTCGAGGTTGCGCTGCGAAGCCAGCTTGCGGAACTCGTTGTCGAGAAACACCGCGTCGCAATACAGGGCGAAATGGGAAAGAAGGAGCACGTCGAACCGGTCGCTGGGTTTCGGCACGCGCCGGGCCTTGGGGGCCTCGGCCTGCTCATGCAGCAGCACGCGGAGCCGACTGGAGAGAGCGAGGAACGGCACCCGTTGTACCCACGTTGAACGAAAGAACGCCTCGACCACGGCGACCGGGTCGGGCTCGTCCGTGCGGATTCCGCACACTGTAGCAGCCAGATCACGGACCAGCCGAACCGTCGGTTCAGGGCCAGACTGCGAGTGACAGACTTCGACCATCTCCGCGAGCAATCGCCGCAGTTCCGCGGCCGCGTCCCGGGCAAAACGGCGGAGGCTTTCCGCAGTCGGCTCCGGTTCTCTCGGTGGCTCTGCGACCCCCAAGGAATTGCGCAGGGCCTCCTGCAGTTGGAGAAGCTCGATCTCTTCCGGCGATCGGAACTCAAAGCCGGCGCTCAGTTGGCGACACGCCGTCCCGAGGGCCTCCCGCAGATGCGGATCGGCCGTCTGTCGAGATTCCTCTTCATGGAGCACGCTGGCCGGGCACGCGACGCGTCCCGCCGCGATGAGGCTTTTCAGCTGACGCTCGATCGCGAGCCAAAAGGCGTCCTTGCCTTTGACGATGCTGCTCAGGGCGCACTGGTCGAGATACACGATCCTCGGAGAAGCCGAGGGCTCGACTCCCGCCGGCTTCCTAGTGGTGCGTGTGAGTGCTTCCCGGGCCCTGCTGAGCATCGGCTGCCCCGTTGGAGTCGGCCATGTCCCGCGCCGAGGCCCGCCGGCCGAAGAAGAGCATGATGAGCCCGAAGGCGAGCATCACCGCGCCCCAGCCGATGTTCATGTTCAAGCCGAGCGAGCGGGCGTACATCTCCGTGTTGCCGGCCGTGACCAGGCCGAAGACGACGAGAATCAAGCCGAGGATGCTGAACATGCCGCCGATCGGCACGCGAATATCCAAACCCATGTGTATGGCTCCTGTCAAATCAACCGCGGTGTCGGCATCGCTGTTTAGAAGAAGACGAAGTTCAGCAGCACGGTCATCACGAGGACGACCAGGGCGAGCGTCACCGGACGCTTGTACCAGACGTGCTCGCTGTCCTCGGGTTTCGGGGTGAGCGAGTAGACCAAGCCCTTGAGTTCCTCGTCGGTCTTATTGCGGCGCGTGAGCAAAGAAATCAGGATGGTCACGACGAAGCAGGTTGACCATGCGTAGATGGCCGTCCAGAAGTTCTGCGCCATCTCGCTGCGATAGACGTGCGCCGGATGGCCGAACGCCAGCCAGCCGCCCTTGATGACTTTCTCCGCACCTAGTGGAATTGTGAGCCCGTGAT
>JBDKTH010000761.1:0-6191 GCA_039680305.1 Thermoguttaceae bacterium
AGATGGCCAAGACCCTTTGGCAGGCCAACACCTTGCGTCGTCTCTTCACCGAGCCGACGTTGACGTTGATGCCGGCCAAGATCGAGGTCAAATAGCGACTCTTTTCGGAGAGGGCGAGGGTGGGGAAAAGCTTCCCTGCCCTCGCCGTGGTTTGATGACGCCAGAGCAGTGGCACACGGGAGGGTTGAGTCGCAGCTTCCGTTCGCGGCTCACGGCGTCAAAACCACTTTCAGCAGCCCTTCGTCGCCCTGGTGAAGCCGCTGGAACCAAGACGCTCCTTCCTCCAACGGCGCCACGGCGCTGATCACCGCATCGACGTCCACGGCTCCGCGGGCCAAGAGCTCCAGGCAGGACGCGTACTCGCCGCACGAAGCGCAGGAGCCGTTGAGCGTCAGTTCCCGGGTGACCACGGCCTGCAGGGGAAGTTCGACCTTGGGGGAAAGGTTGCCGACGAGCGTCAACTGCCCGCCGCGACGCAGGCTGGCTACGGCCAGTTGCACGGTGGGCGAGATGCCAACGGCTTCCACGGCAAGGTCGGCCCCCCGGCCGCCAGTTCGCTGGAGAATGGCGGCTGTCGCGTCGGCGTCGGCTCGCAGGCCTTCGTCGGCCCCCAGTTTGCAGGCTAGCTTCAGGCGACGTTCATCCAGATCCACGGCGATGATCCGGCCGCAGCCGGCGACGCGCAGACACTGGACCACCAACAGACCGATCATTCCCGCTCCCACGACCACGGCCGTGTCGGCCAGGGAAATCTTCGTACGCTCAACCGCATGGCAGGCGATCGCTAGCGGTTCGAGGAGGGCCGCACGCTCGAAAGCCACGGCGTCAGGCAGCCGGTAGAGAATCCGCTGCGGCACGGCCACGTACTGGGCGAAGGCTCCGTACTGACGGTATTCGTCGCAGGAGACCCCCAGCACGCGGCGATTCTCGCAAAGGTTGATCTGGCCACGGCGGCAAAAGTGGCACTGGCCGCAGTAGATCGTTGAGTCGAACGTGACCCGGTCGCCCGCCGCCCAGCCGCGGACATCCCGACCGGTCTGGGCGATGACGCCGGACGCCTCGTGCCCCATCACCAGCGGGGGGCGCCGCCGCCCGGTGCTCCCATCAAGCCCGTGGACGTCGCTTCCGCAGATCCCGCAGGCTTTGACCTCGATCAGCACGTCTTCCGGGCCCAACTGCGGCTCGGGGATGTCTTGAATTTCCAGGCGGTTGTACTCGACCAGGACCAGGGCTTTCATCCGTTGGTCTCCTCATGTATTCCCAAAACAGACAGCATAGTCCCGTCTCGGGGTTCTGGAAAGGAGGCACCCGGGAAGGAGGGAATGACGAAGGACGAAATCAAAATGACGAAGGAATGATCGAATCACGAAGCTCGAAGAGGATTCGGGCATTCGTGCTTCGACATTCCTTCGTCATTGGAGATTTCGGCATTCTCGCTTTGACATGGGTGGCGGGCCTCGCAAGCTCGGCACCGCCCTACATCACGGCGGGCCGGGCTCAGACCGTTTCCGGCACCACGTACGGTTCGCGATACTCGCGCTTCAGGAGCTTGTCGGCTTCCGGATCGTTGACAAACCGCTCCGTCTTCGGGTCGATGTGCACCGACCGCTTCAGGTGGTTGGAGATCTTGGCCAGGTGGCAGAAGGCGGTCGACAGATGGCCCTGCTCGACGTCGGCGTTGAGTTCCTCGTGCTTGCGGCTACGGATCGCCGCGGCCCAGTTCTGGAAGTGGGGCAGGTCCATCATCGGGTGGCCCTCTTCCTTGCCAAAGATCCCCGGCTCATGGTTCGGGCCCATGAAGGTGTAGTAGCTCGAGTAGTCGGGGATGATCATGTAGCCTTCGCTGCCATAGAAAATCACGCCCACGCACTGGTTCGGGGCCACGAAGGGATACTTGTCGCGCATGTCGGCCTCGGCGTTCGTGTACCAGTGGCGGAACTCGAACGTGACCAACAGTTCCTTGCCGGCCCACTGGCCCATGAACGACTGAGTGTTGGGCGTGTCGGCGTCGTCATCGTCGCCGGGCACGTAACGTCCGCCGAGCGACATGACGGTCGTCGGCAACTCGTTGACGCCGAGGCCCCAGCGGATGATGTCGATGTCGTGGGACGTCTGATTGGCGACGTCGCCACTGGCGAAGTTGGAGAGATAGTACCAGCGGCGGTGCTGGAAGGAGCTATAGTCGACCATCTTCGCCGGCCCGACCCAAGAGTCCCAGTTGAGCCCCTGGGGCACCGGCCGCGGGTTGTGCTTGCCCAGATTGCCCCGCATCTTGTAGGTCATTCCCCGGGCCATGTAGACTTTGCCGATCGCTCCTTCCTTGAGCTTGCGGATACCTTCCACGATCTTCGGGCTGGAGCGGTTTTGCGTGCCGATCTGCACCATGCGGCCGTATTTTCTGGCCGCCTCGACCATCTTTCGGCCTTCCCAGATGTTGTGCGTGGCCGGCTTCTCCACGTAGACATCCTTGCCCGCCTGGCAGGCCCAGATCGTCTGCAAGGCATGCCAGTGGTCCTGGGTGGCGAAGCTGACGGCGTCGATCGACTTGTCGTCCAGCAGCTTGCGCTGGTCGTTGTAGACCGCCAGTTTCAAACCGTCCAGTTGCGGATAGGTCTTCGTGGCCGTGTCGAGCTTGGTCTGGTCGCAGTCGCAGATCGCGGCGATTTCCACGTTCTCGTTGGTCATCTGGGCCAGGGCCGCGATGTGCGACCGCATCCGGCCGCCCAGGCCGACCAGCCCGACGCGAATCCGGCCATTGGCGCTCTGCTGACTCTTGGCAATCGCCGGGGCTGCCGCCACCGCCGCGCCTGCTACCGCTGTTGCCTTGAGAAAGTCACGCCGGTTCGCATGGTGCATGGTCAATCTCCTGATTGTGTACGAGGGTGCATGGTTGTTCGTTGGGCCAGACATTCCTATTTCCATCGCCGTCTAGACTAACCGAGGGGCGGGCCGGCATCAATGGCTGTGTGCGTCAAACGGATTATGGATTTGCGACACTCCCGGGGATTGCAGCCGCCGGAAGGGTGCTCCATAATGCGCTCATCGTGACCAGCCTGCCAGTGGTGCGGCTGGCGACACGTGTTCCCCGGGGAGACAGGACGATGGGCAAGTGGATCGACCGATGGACTGTTGCCGTGGTGGTCTTGGCGGGAATCGCCGGTCTGGGGCTCTCCGCCAAGGCAGCCGACGAATCGAGCCCTGTGTTCAAGGCCGGTTTCGCTGAGCGAGACATCACGCCCGAGTTGGGCATGGAACAGCCGGGCGGATACGGCAAGTCGTACCACCGGTCGTTCCACGATCCGTGCAAAGTCCGGGCGGCCGTGTTCGACGACGGCAAGCGGCGTGTCGCCCTGGTCGGGATCGACGGCGGTTTTCTCTGGCGTGACGTGGTTCAGGCGGCTCGCAAGGGGATTCAGGAGAAGTGTGGCCTCCCGCCGGAGGCCGTGCTCGTCGGTGCCTCCCATTCGCATTCCGCCGGCCCGCTGGGGATCGTGCAGCCCGGGGAGTACGACCATGCGTCGCCGCTGGTCCGATCGCTGGCCTACAAAAAGTCGGCCTGTGCCGACCCGCGATACCTGGACAAAGTCCGGCAGGAGATCGTGACGGCCGTCTGTCAGGCCGATGCCTCTCGGGTAGAAGCCCGCGGCGGTGTGGGCGTTGGGGTTGAAGACCATGTGGCCTACAACCGCCGGTTACGTATGAAGAACGGCCGCACGTACACGCATCCCGGCCAGGGCAATCCAGACATCGTCGATTACGCCGGCCCCACCGACCCCCAGGTCGGCGTGCTGGGCGTCTGGAATCGGGAAGGGAAACTGCTGGGCTGTGTGGTCAATTTCGCCTGCCACGCCACGACCAGTCCCGGCGGCATTTCGGCCAGCTACATCTATTATCTGGAGAAGACCATCCGCGGCACGCTGGGCCCTGAGGCAATCGTCGTGTTCCTGCCCGGGGCCTCGGGCGACGTGACCCAGGTCGACAATCGCAGCCCCTACGCCAATCCGCCGGGCGAGGCGTGGGCCCAACTCGTCGGCGGCCGGTTGGGGGCGGAGGCCGTGAAGGTGCTTCTGACGATGGACCGCGGTTCGCTCGTTCCGTTGGACGTGCGGTCCAAGATCCTTGAGATCAAGCGGCGTGTGCCTCGGCCTGAACGGGTGCAGAAGAGCCTGGAGATCGTGCAGAAGGACCCGAAGACGGTCCATCCGACTGAGTGGGCCTTTGCCAAGGAGATTGTGCTATTGGACGCCCTCTTGGCCAAGCAGCCCACGGCCGAGGTCGAGGTCCAGGCGATCCAGGTCGGGCCGGCCGTGTTCCTGTCCAGCCCGGCGGAGATGTTCTGCCAGTATGGGCTCGACATGAAGGCCAAGAGCCCGTTCAAGTTCACTTTCCCCGCGTGCCTGGCCAACGGGTTCAACGCCTACGTTCCCACCGAAGAGGCGTTTGGCGAACATGGCGGCGGCTACGAGACGAGGCTGACCAGTTGCACGAACCTTGAAGTGACCGCGGGCCGGAAGATCGTCGAGGCCGCCGTGGAACTGGCCGGTCAGATGGCGCCGGGACGCGTTCCCGAGCGGCCGCTGGCCCCGCCGTTCGACACCTCCCGACCGAGACCGCCCGTGCCGCCGGAGCTGGATTGATTGACCACAGACCCGAAAGGAGCAGCCCATGGACCGTCGCGCGTTTCTCAAGACTGGAGCGGGAGCAACGGCCGGCGCGATGCTTGCCGGGGGAACCTATTCCCCGGTCGACGCGGCCGAAGCGGACAAGCGGGCCTCAGCAACACCCGCGATCCTCGGGGCGTATACGCCCGACGACCACCGCCGGCGGCTCCAGAACATCGCGATCTGCCAGCAAGGCGTTCGCAGCTGTCTGCGCAGTCATCTGGTCACCAGCTATCTGCCGGGCCAGTGCGTCTACAATCTGGGCGAGTACCCGAGCCGCAAGCCCTGGGATCCGGACGAGTGGGACCAGCGCGAACTGGACAAGCTGTACGCGCAAGGCATCCGGCTCATCCAGGTTCATGAAGAGTGGAACGACTCGCAGCGGTTGTTTGGCGGTCACAAGTTCGCCCCGGTCAATCCGGCCGGCTTCCGTCGCTTCATCGAGATGGTGCACCGCCGGGGCATGAAGCTGATCGTCTACGTATCGAGCGGCTTTTTCGAACGGAACGATCCGGACTTCCGTCCGGAATGGGCTCGGCAGCAGGACCTGGTGGAGATTTATTTCCACTATGCCCGATGCTCGCCGGCAAGCCCCGGTTGGCGGGCGTACCTGTTGCCGCAGATCACGCGGCTGTTGGACGAGTACGGCGTGGACGGGATCTACAACGACTTGGGCTACATCAAGCTGGCTGGGAACCCACGGCCGGCGACCGACGACGAGGTGCTGGCGTTCGACGAGAGTCCGACGAGCGACGGCGCCCTGGGCGACCTGTTGGCGACGATCTATGCCGAGGTCCACCGACGCGGCGGGCTTGTGAAGGTCCACTGCAGCGCGGCGAACCGACCGCAAACCGATCTGAAGGTCTACGACTATCTCTGGGTTGGTGAGGGGGGCAACAGTGGCGACAAGCTGCGCGAGGCGGTGAAGAACCACCCGCCCTACGTGGTCCCCTGTCTCGACATGAGCCGGGCCAAGGTGGAGAACGAGGACGAACTCTACCTGTACGCCATTCCCTACCTGCAGTTCCCCGTGCTCCTGGCCGGACGCCCGTTCACCGGCGAGCGAGCCGCGACTGCCGGCATCCAGTACCAGCCCGAGGAAAAGTGCTTTTGGACGCGGCACTGCCGGGCGATCTGGAAGCATTATCAGGCCCATCCCAACGGCCCTCACAGTTACGGCTGGTGGGATTCTTCGCCAGGCCGGCCCGAGGCGAGGCCAACCCATGCACGCTGGCTCAAGCAATACTCGCCGATGGTCGAAGAAGGGACGTGGGCCTGGCTGGAGATCCGCGAGGGCAACCTGGTGACCGGAACCGTGCCGGAAAACGTGTGCGTCTCGGCGCTGGCCAACCGTGAGTTGTACCTGGTCCTGGCCAATTACGGCGAGACGCCCGTGGAGTTGACCACTTCGGCCGCGTATGTTCCCGTGGCCGATCCGGGCGCCAGTCCCACGAAACGCTGGAATATACCCCGCCGGTCCCTGCAGATCCTCCGTCGGACGGCTTGACAAATCGACCTCAACGACAAGAA
>JBDKTH010000290.1:0-4778 GCA_039680305.1 Thermoguttaceae bacterium
GCCCCCGCCCTACTTGATTACTACGGCTACTTGGCAATCAATCGAGCGATGGCCGGACGATCTCGCCGCGGGCTTGGGCGGCCGTGTTCTCGTAGGAGCCGTAGAACTCTGAGTTGCAGTCGAGCCAGAGGGTGATCCGGTGGAATTCTTCCTCGGAGAGCTTCACGCCGTAGTGACGCTGGTCGAGGTAGTTGATCAACCGGGAGGCGGACGCTCCGAACTTGCCGGCCGTGGTCCGGCTGCCGCCGTGAATGCCGGTGTTGATCGAGCCGTTGGTGACATGGAAGAAGAATCCGTACTTTTCGGCCAGGTTGGCGTACGATCGGGTCCAGCCGTTGGCCTTGGCCATGCCGCCGCTCAGGTCGAGGGCGTTCTTTTCGCGATGGCAGGCCACACAATGGCGATCCAACACCGGCTGCACGAGGCGGACGTAGCTGAACGGATTGGAGCCGTCGACATCGGCTTGGAGCTTGGACGGCGAACGCCGCAGGGCCAAGGGAAGCTGCAACGACTGACTCGGCGGATTGTGCTTGCGCTCGTGGCAGCCTTGGCAGCTTAGTTTTTCGCCAGGGTGGAGATAGGTGCCAGAACGCATCGACTGCACGGCCAGGCCCCGTTCACTGACCGCCTGGAAGTAAACCTCCTTCCCGGGCGGAACCTCAAAATAGGCACTCCCGTCCGTCTCGACGGGCACGGTTCCCAGCACCAATCGGGCGTTGGTCTGCTGGGCCACTCCGATCCGCGGCTCGTTGGGCGGTGGCGTCGTCTTGGGCAGGACCTGGATCACGCGCAAGGCGGTGATCTTCGTCCCTTCCGGCCAGGCAAAGTCACTGTCGTAGACGTTCATCACCGCCACGGTAGCTTTCAAATCCTCGGGCGTGGCCTTTTTCGCGTCCTCGGCGGCCTGGAGCGTTTGCGTGGGGATCAGCGGTGGCACGGGCCGGGGGCGAAGCGGGATCGGGTCGAGACAGGCGATCTTGGGATCGCGATAGATCAGTTCCTTGTTGCCAAAGCGGTCGATCCAGTAGATGCCATGATTCTTGCACCGCGGATCGTAGACGCACAGGTAATCGTCTTCGCCAAGCGGCCACGGCGTCCCATAGACCATGTGCGGCTCGATGGGGCGGCCTTCGGCCTCGGGGAAAGGCACTTCGGGCGTCAAGCGGGTGAGTTGCGACATGGCCCCGTCGTCGGGCACGCGGGGATCGATCAACACCAACGAGCCAAAGGCATGGCCGTGATGGGCCCCGGTGACCGCCACGAACTTGTGCGAGTCGGGGATTGCCCGGATGCTCATCTCCATCCATGGCCGGCGTTCCCGGCGATCGGGATAATTGCCGTGGAAACTGCGGGGATCACGCCCATCCGGATAGCTCGTCCAGATGTGGTGGGCAACGTTCGTGTCGCGGTCCACGTAATCCCAACGCGTGTAGACGAGCATCCCGTCGTTGGTGACGCTCGGATGCCATTCGTGGGTTTCGTGGTAACTCAGACAGAGGATGTCGCTTCCGTCCTGACGCATCGAAAACAGCGTGTAGACCGGGCAATGCCGCCCGCAGCGCAGATAGCCGCCGCGGCGCTCCGTGATGAAGGCCACGCGGCCGTTGGGCAACAGACAGGGATCGAAATCGTTCCACGGCCCGTCGGTCAACTGCACAAGTCCGGTCCCGTCGGCGTTGACGCGGAAGAGATGGAAGCAGCTCTCGGGCGTCCACTCGAGGTCGCGTCCCTTGGCCTCGGTGTAGGCGAAGAAGATCGTCTTGCCGTCGTAGGAGAGTTCCGGGGAGAGGAAGGACCCGGATTCGAGCTTCTGGCCTTGGAGACGCCCGGACTGGACGACCGCATGTTCCAGAAGGTTGACCAGTTTTGGATTCGGCCCGAGCGGGTCGGCGAGCACGAACAGCCCACCGCCGGGGATGGCGTTGAAGCCGTAGTACTGGTCGCACATGTGGAACACGCCCCGGGCGTCATGCCGCTTGACGAACAACAGCTTATCGACGTTCAGAAGCGGGTTGGAGAAAGCGATCTGGCGCACCACTCGGCAGGCTTCCAGGTAGATCTCGCGACGGACCTGCTCGGCGACATTTCCGTCCGCTTCGAGAGTCTTGAGCCGAACGTCGAGTTGCTGGAGCCTGGCGGCCAGCGGTTCCAACCGCGCGGCGGGCGCCTTGGGACGCAGTCGTTCGACGAGCTTGCTTCCTCGGTCGATGGTTTCCCGGGTGTGGGCAAGTTGGAAACCTTCACGGACCGAGGAGGTTTTCGGCGTCTGACTGAAGCGGCTGTCGCGGTCGAGCCAGTCGGTCTCGACCAACGACGGCATCGTATCGCCTGCATGAGCCGACGTCACGGTCGAGGCCGTAACGCCCACGATGGTCAGGCCCCAACACAATACAGTCACCTTGGCACAAAGCGATCGCATGGCAGACCCTCGCTTGGGCATTGGGGGTTCGGGATCCCGTCTTGCGGTCGATTATAACGCCGGCCAGCACGCAAGGGAATCAAGCGAGGGATTAGGGGCGTGGTAATGGTCTGTCGCATTGGGTGGCATGCCACTCGAGCCGCAGGGGAGTCAGGCCAGTTCGCGGAGGCGGTTCAGGTCGGTCTGCCGGCCAACGACCAAGAGCAGCTGGCTGCTGTTGAGGCGGAAATCGGCGTCGGGGAAGATCTCGAGTTTCCCGCTCAGCACGTCCTTGAGGCCGACGACCCAGACGTTGTAGCGCCGGCGGAGATTGGCCTCGGCGAGGGTCTGGCCCGACCAGGATTCGGGAACGGCGATTTCCACGATGCTGTAGTCGGGATCGATCGGGAGGAAATCGAGGATATTGGGCCAGGTCATCCGGTCGGCCAGTTCGGTGGCCACTTCGATCTCCGGAAACACGACCCGTTCCACGCCGAGGTGTTTGAGGAGCTTGTCGTGTTCCTTGGTCACGCCCTTGACGATGATCCGCCGGGCGCCCAGTTCCTTGCAGTGGAGGGTGGCCAGGAGCGAGCGGGCGATGTTCTCGCCGAGGCTGATGAACACGGCATGCGATTCGCGAAGGCTGAGGTGTTCGAGGACTTCACGCTCGGTGGCGTCGCCGATCACCGCCTCGTAAAGCTCGTTCTTGAGCATCTCGACCCGGTCCTTGCGCAGGTCGAGGCCGGTCACGCGGCAGTCGTTCTTGTGCAGCCGGGTGGCCAATGCGGTGCCAAAGGAGCCGAGTCCGATCACAACGAAGCGTTTGGTTTCTGCCATGGGTCTAGCCGATCAAGGGTTCTTCTCGGGGATATTCGATGGTCTGCGGCCGCTCGCTGATCGACAGGGCCATCACCACGGAGATCGGCCCCAGCCGGCCGATGAACATCGTCAGAATCAGCACAAGCTTTCCTGCATGCCCCAGCAGGGGCGTGAGCCCCGTGCTCAATCCCACCGTGCTCAAGGCGGAGACGATTTCAAACATACTGTCGAGAAAGATGCCCTGTGCCCCGGCGTGCGATCGGTGCGTCTCCTCCAGCACGAGCAGGACCGTCAGGGCGCCGATGACGACCGCCATGTACAACAGCACGGTCGTCGTCGCTCGGGCCATGAGGTCGAAGGGGATGGTGCGGCGGAAGATGCTCAGCCGCGTGTAGCCGCGGAAGGTGGTCCAAGCCCGGACGATGAAGAGCATCAGGGTCGAGACCTTGAAACCGCCGGCGGTCGAGCAAGGCCCCGCCCCCACCGCCATCAGGAGCACCATGATGAACAGGGTCGCGTTCGTGAGTTGCCCGATCGCCACGGTGTTGAAACCGGCCGTGCGACAGACGACCGACTGGAAAAATGCCACCAGCAGGCCGCGCCCGAAGGACATGTCTTTGATCGCGTTGTCCCATTCGAGCGACAGGATCGAGAGCGTGCCGACGACGATCAGCATCGCCGTTCCGATGAGCATGAACTTCGAGTGCAGTTGCAGGCGATCCCAGCGGCGGGCCCAAGCCCCGTGCCAGTTGGCACGCACGTCGAGCATGACCGGGAAACCGATGCCGCCCAGGATGACCAACGCGGCGATCGTCAGGTTGACCAGCGGATCGCCTTGATAGCCGATGAGGTTGTCGTCGGACAGCGCGAATCCGGCGTTGCAGAACGCCGAGACCGAATGGAACAGGGCATGCCATACGGCCTGGGCTGGCGGGTAGTCGAACAGATTGCGGACCACCAGCAAGAGGAAGCCGAGGCCTTCGATGAAGAAGGTCATGCCGATCACCTTGCGCAACACCCATTGCAGATCCCCGACCGAGCCGAAGCCCAGGGTTTCGGAGATCACGCTCCGTTCGCGCAGGCCCCCCCGTCCCATAAGCCGGTAGGTGATATAGGTGGTGACGGTCATGATTCCGATCCCGCCCAGTTGGATCAGCGCCAGAATCACCAGCTGCCCGGCAAAGGAGAACTCGTTGCCCGTCGAACGGACGGTCAACCCGGTGACGCAGGCAGCACTGGTCGCCGTGAAGAGGGCGTCGAGGAGGGAAATCGGCTGCTTCAGCCCCGACACATGGCAAAACGGCTGAGCGAGAACCAGTCCGCCCACCGCGATCAGGCCGAAGTACCACGCAAACGACGCTCGCGCAGGATACTTGACCAGCCGACCCGAGAACCTAGGCATCCCAGCTACCTCGAAAAGCAGTCGCCCTGTTACCCCACTGTGTGGAAGCCCGCAATCCTACCGCGTCATGGGCATCACCGCAATTGGTCCACCACCCTCAGTGTATCTTACCGGCAATCCGACGGTCTGATAGGGCGATTTGGGGCGGAAGGCGACGAA
>JBDKTH010000571.1:0-3902 GCA_039680305.1 Thermoguttaceae bacterium
AGCTGGGCTTGGCGGATCCGCCGGCTGTGCCGACGCGGCTGGGACGGGGCTCTCGAACGAGGCGAGCGAACCGGCGGTATTCTGCGCGGCCACACTACCGGTGAACCAAAGGATCATGCCCAACCCAATCGCAGCCTGACGAACGTCCATGCCTTTCCCCTTGAAAGGAACCGGATGGGAGTATCCAACGCAATCAACCCGCTCGGTACGTGGCTCGACGGCGGGTCTATGGTTTGCATCGGTAGGCTGGGAAAGTTGACTTGACAAAATCGCTATAGTCGCCAAAACCCGCGTGTTCGGACCCCGCTTGCATAACCATGGCGAGGGGGCTACTCGTACTGCAGGGCCTTGGTCAGTTCCAGGCGGGCGGCACGCTCGGCCGGAATCCAGGCGGCTACGAGGACGATCAGGTAGGCGACGACAAAGCAGGCCGCCAGCAGCCAGGGGCGGAACACGAATGCCACCGGATGGCCGATCGCCGGGAGTGTGGCCAGATGGATCAGGTAGGCGACGGCGATCCCGGCAAATACGCCGGGCACCAGGCCCATCGCGCCGATCATCGCCGCTTGAGTGAGGATGGCTTTGCGCACCTGGCCGCGGGTCATGGCCACGATGCGCAGCAGGCCCAACTCGCGGGTTTGCTCGAGCACGTTCATCGTGAGCGTGTTGACGACCCCGAACGCGGCGACGAAGAAGCCCAGGATGAGGATTCCCCAGAGGCAGCCATCGATGCCATGGATCATCCCGTCGATCATTCGGCTGAGATCGGAAAACGAGTGGAGGAGCACGCCGTGCTTGTCGCAGAGGGCTTGGAGTTGCTGCTGGACGTCGGCCAGCTTGCTGTGATCGGCACGGATGAGATAGGCATCGACCCCCTGGACGTCGACGAGTTTTTCGGCGACGGGGCGGTACATGTAGACCGAGAGGCCGCCGACGAGGTACTCGTTGAACAGGCCGGCGATGCGCAGACGCTTGACCCCTTGGAGCGTTTCGATGGGAAGCTCGTCGCCCACGCCGAGCCCGGTCTTCTGCGCCAAGACGGTTCCGATAACTACCTGACCTTCAAGGATCCGGTTGCGAATGGTCGCGGCATCGCCGCCCTCGAAGCGAAGGTAGCCCGGGTCGGGGTCGGTGAATTGGCGAACAATGAGCACGACCGATTCTCCGGCGGCCGTCGCTTGGACGAAACGCGTACTGTCGATGCTGGTGATTCCCGGGATCTGGCGGATTTCCTGGTCGAGGACCTCGGGCAGGTCGGCGGACATGCCCGACCCGGGATCCGGCATCATGGCGCGGACGAAGAAATCGCCGGCCAGGGCCTGCTCGTACCACAGACGCACGTCGCGGATGTTGTCGAGGATCGAGTTGGATAGCCCGATGCCGGTGCTGGCGGCAATGTACAAAACGCCGACGGTCAGCGTGGTGCGGGCGCGGTGGCGAAGGATCTGGCGGTGGGCCAGACGTGTCTCAACGCCCAGCAGGGGCTCGAGCACACTTCGCACGAGGCCGGCCAAGGGGTTGAGGATCAGGGGGAGCATCAAAACAATACCGACGAGGATCACGACCGCCGTGGCCACGGCGATGAGCGTCGGCAGGTAGCCGAGGATGCACAGGAGGAGGACGCCGCTGCCGCCGATGGTGAGGATTACTCCAGCGATGACCGATTTGTATGAAGCGCCTTCCATGTCCTCGTGGGGAACGGGGCTCAGGCCCTCCAAGGGCGACACCTGGCCCGCCCGGCGTGCCGGAACGGCGGCGCCGATGAAGGCCACGCCCAGGCCAAACACGACGGCCAAGACGAACGGGGCCGGGGTGACGATCATGGCCGGCAGGGAGATCTGCAGGAGGCTAGTCAAGGCATTGGTCAGGAGTTGGGCGCCGGCCAAGCCCACCAGGATTCCGATGACCGTTCCCACGATCCCCATCATCAGGCTTTCGCCGTGGATCAACCGCGAGACCTGACGGCGGGTGGCGCCGATCGCCCGCATGACGGCCAATTGACGCCGCCGCTCGCCAACGTTCATCAGCGAGGTGTTGAGGATGATAAACGCCGCCAACAGCAGGGAGAACGCGCTGGCCAGACGCAGACCCTGCTCGCTGGACGAGAGGGTTTCTTCGACCAGTTGGCTGTTGGTCGGCGGTTTTCGGGCGGTGATGCCCGTGGGGAGTTGCCGGTTGAGATCGGCCAGCACCTGATCGACATTGGCCGAGTCGTGGAGCACGACTTGGATGCCGTCAAGTTTGCCCTTGATGCGGAAGAAGCTCTGGGCCGTTTTGATCGGCATGAGCATCAGGCCACCCATGCGCAAGGCGGCGACTCCCTGGGCTTCGAGGATTCCGACGACGTCGATCCGCCGATTGCCTCGCTTGGTGAGCAGCTTGACCTCGTCGCCCGGTTTGAGCCCGAGGGTCTTCGCAAACTCGGCTTCGAGTTGGACTCCCTCTTTCTCGCTCAAAGCCTGGCCGGCTTTCAGCCTGTAATCGCGCACCGCCGCATCCTTGGACGGATCGACGCCCAGGACGAGCAGTTTCAGGCGGCGGCCCTCGGTGTACATGATCGTCCGCCGTTCGACAATCGGCGCGGCGACCTTGACGCCCGGGGTCTTTTCGACCAGTTCGAGCACGCCCTGGTCAAAGCTGCTGTCGCCGGCGGCCACGATCTCCAGGGCCGCACGACCAGTGACCGTGGTGAACATTTCCTGGTAGGCCTGGCGGGTGGTCGAGGTGGCCACGCTCACCGATACGACGGCGGCGACGCCGATCACGATGCTCAGGAGCGTCAAGGCGGCCCGGCCGGGGTGGCAGAGCACCTCGCGGAGGCTGAACTTCCACAGGACCATGCGGGGTTACTCCCTGACCACATCGTAAGGCGGCTCTTCTCCCACGGTGACTTCATGCTCGACCAGGCCATCGGAGAGATGGATCACCCGGTCGGCCTTGGCCGCCACGCTCGCGTCGTGTGTCACCATGACGATCGTCTGTTGCTGCTGATCGACCAGGTTGCGGAGCATGGTGATCAGGCGCTGGCCATTGGCGCTATCGAGGTTCCCCGTGGGCTCGTCGGCCAAGAGGAGGGCCGGTTTGATGGCCAGGGCTCGGGCCACGGCCACCCGCTGCTGTTCGCCACCGGACAGGGTGCTGGGGATATGGTCGCGTCGGGACGACATGCCCACCAAGTCGAGCACCTCGCGGGCACGCCGTCGTGCTTCGGCCGAGGGAACCCCATCGAGTTCCAGGGGGAGCGAGACGTTTTCTTCGGCCGTCAGGATAGGGAGGAGATTGAACGACTGGAAGATGAAGCCGATCCGTTGCCGCCGCATCAAGGTCCGCTGGTCGTCGCTGAGGGTCGCCAGATCGATCCCTTCGAGGAGGACTTCGCCGCTGGTCGGTGCGTCGATGCCGCCGAGCATGCACAACAGCGTGCTCTTGCCCGATCCGGAGCGGCCCATGATGGCCACCATCTCGCCGGCAGGAATGCCCAGATCGACGCCCCGCAGGGCCTCCACCCGGGCCTCTCCCTCGCCGTACACCTTTCTCACGTCGCGGGCCTCAAGGACGTACATCGAGAACCTCTTCTTTCGGCGGAACTGTCATAAACGACCTATTTTAGTCAGCGGACAGGGGGGTAGGCAAGTAGCTCATCAAAGGAAGATCGGCGGTCGGCAGCGGGCCGTAAGCGGCCTTTCCGGGTAAGACGCCATCTCTTCCCTCAGGACCCGTCCAGAAAGAACGTGGAGCACCGAGCTACGAGCACGAGAGTATTGGCCGAGCCTTCGACCTTGGGCAGTCCATGACCAACGGCGGATTCTCTTGTTCTCGCTGGGGGTATGATCCTGCAAATCGCCTCCGCAATCGGCCGGCACTTCGCGGACTGCCCCCAGGTTAAGGGAGAGAATTGTGGA
>JBDKTH010000587.1:0-2578 GCA_039680305.1 Thermoguttaceae bacterium
GGCGCCACGCCTCCGCGTCGCGAGCCCGCAATCGCTGGATCAAGCTGGCAGACGTGGCACTGGGGCCCGCGGATCCGAGCCAACTGGCAGTCTTTTCCTCGTACGCCATACTTACCTCACGTGCCCCCGGCATCCAAAGAAACGGAGGCAGCCTGGCCAGCGGAACACCCACCCATCGAACGGTCAGGTTGACGGATCAGATTATGCCAACAAGGCCAGCGAGGTTCAATCCCCAGGTAATGCTGTGCCATTTGATGGGACACGAGAGGATGATATATTGGGGGAGGCCCCGCCCGATCGCGGCAGTTCGATTCTCTTGGTGCAGGTGGAGGCAGCGATGACGCAACAAACCGATGATCCCGAGGACAACGCGTCTGCGCAGGAAACGCCGGAGGCGGTCAGCGATTCGAACCGGCGAAGGCCGTTCGTGCTGAGCATCGTTGGGCTTGCGGTGGCGGCCATCGCGCTTGGCCTGGCCTCGATTCCGGCCATCGTGTTCGAGCGTCCGCTGCCCAACCCGTTCGCGCAAGAAAAGGAAGAAAAGCCCCGCGTGGAGCCGCCGCGCGAACGCGAGGGTGGAATCACGCTCAAATACAAGAGTCTCTCCGTCAACGTTGGCGGCAAGGCGCCCAAGAAAGAGGAGGTCGCCAAAGCGGCGCCGCGAGCAGAAGTGACCAAAGACCCGGTCCACTGGTTCACGATCGCGGCGATCGGTTGTGCGTTGATCGGCCTGGTTCTCTCCTCATTTGCCCAGGTGCGCGAGAGACACACGGTGCTGACGATCAGCGCGATGGGCTGCTGCGTTGCCGCGATCACGTGGCAATACGTTGCGATCGGGATCGCTGTCGGCGCGGCCGTCGCCGCGTTCCTGGTCATGCTGGCGATCCTGGGGGCTATGTTCCAATAGGGTGAACGTGGTCGAGAACGAAGACGTTGTTGGAAAACGCCATCTTCGAGGGTGGAGCCGGGGGAGGGGGGCGATGGCCGGATCGATGACAGTTCCCCTCACCCTAGCCCTCTCCCGGAGGGAGAGGGGATTGGAATCGCGGCGTTTTGAAACGGTGCCTTACTTCTCTTCTCGTCTGACGGCGGCCTTGATTGCCTTGACCTGGGCTACCTGCGCGTCGGCTAGCGAGCCGATCGGGCCGGCTTTCGGGTCCCAATTGGGGCCCATGTCGAGGGTGACGACGCCTTGCCGGGCCACGACCGCCTTGACCCAGGCGGCCCAACGTTCGGGCGGCTGGCGCACGTCGCGGCGCCCCCAGGTCGATCCAACGTAGGTCAGCGCGTGCCACTGGGAGCCGTCGAGCCAACGCGAGGCCGGCAGGATGTCGAACGGCTCGTTCAACTCGCCGGCCGTGTAGTCTTCGGCCTGCGTGTAGCGGATCACCCTGACGCCCGGATTGAAGGTGACGATCGCATGGGGATTGCCGTGCTTGACCGCATCGGCATAGACGCGGGCGATGGCTTCGTTGAAGTGGATGTGCTGGTATCCGCCGTCGAACCACCAGCCGGCCACCTTGTCGCCGTAGCGGTCGGACCACTCCTGGATCACCTGGGCCCATTTTCGGGCGAAGGCGAGGTCGATCGGCTGGTCCTTGGGACCCTGGGGCAGCCCGAAGGCCTGCTGGGCGCGCACGTCCCGGTTGGGCGTCTGGCACGGCAGATAGAGCATCAGCCGAATCCCTTTGGCTTCGAGCGCCCGGTGGAGATCCAAGGGCAGATCGCGACGGGCGCATCGCTCGCCTGGGGCGTAGCCGGTGATCTGGTCGTAGGTGCGGTTTGGCGCGTTGAAGTATCCGGAATTCTGGCCCAGGGTCAGCACGAAGAATTTGGCGCCGATCGCGTCGAGTTGCCCGGCCAGCGCGTCGACGTCGAATTGGTCGACCAGGGCCAGGTGCTGAGCGCTGGAAGGCAGAAAGTGCACAAACGCGCCGTAGCGGGCCTGCTGGAACCAGTCGGTGTCGGGGTTGTTGGGCTCGGCCCGGCTCTCGGCCGACGCGAGGGCGAGGATCGAGACGGCAAGGGGCAAGACGACGCACGCGGCGAAAGCTCTCATGGAGTGGATTCCTCGTTGTTTTCCAGTGGCGGGACGGAAGGCGGTGCTGGCGAAGCGTGCTCTGGATCGAGCCGCTTGCGCCGAGGCCATCCTCGATACCATAGCCCGTCGACCTGCGTGAAACAAGGGGCGACGGATGAAACCCCTCGTTGTCGCTGATGCAGCAAGGCCGCCTTTGCCTCCATGAAGAGCGCGGCCGGAAACGCCTCCCGTTCATTTGGAGGTAGGAAGAAGTAAGGACTGCTGCGTGTCCTTATACTCCCAGCAAAGTGAGGAACACTAATCTTCACTGATCAACACTAATAAAGGCAATTAGCGGTGATTAGTGAAGATTAGTGTTCCGTAATCTCCTGGGGAGTCCTGGACGTCGATCACCGGTCTTGTTCGTCAAAACCCATTAGGCTCCCCTCTCCCGCGCAGATTAAGTAGAAATAATGGTTGGACCAGCCGCTCACGTGACCGTGGATTACGATGGAGGTAGCGTTTACTTCCCCACGTCGCAGAGCCAAAACCGGGAGG
>JBDKTH010001158.1:0-1705 GCA_039680305.1 Thermoguttaceae bacterium
TTGCCTGGAGGGCAAGCAGTGTCTCCCAGGATCCGGACAGAACGGAGTCGCTGCACTGCTTGCCCTCCAGGCAAGCAGTGGCACACGCATGCGAGGGACGATCCGAGGCGAACTCGGTCTTGGTCGCGTCCTCCAGCTGGGGCACGTCGCAGGCGTCGTACCCGGCCAGGAGCTTGTTGATCTCGCGGATTAGGAGGGAGTAGACGTCGTCGGAGACCGCGGGAAGGACCATCTCCATCAGCTCGCCGAACAGCTCGGCCTCGCCGCGGAGGCTGAAGCTGGTCGACGGGACCTGGCGGCGGCGGCGCAGGCGAAAGTCCTCGGGGTTGATCTGCTGGAGAACCCGGGCGGCCTCCCGCCAGTGCTTTGGCTGTTGGAGGAACGCGCGCGTGTCGGGCCCCCCGGCCAGCTCTTCGGCCTCGGCCAGTCGGTCACCAAACACCGGATCGCGCGCGGCCAGGCGATAGATCGTGCTCCGCGCGCAGCCGACCTTTTGGGCCGCGGCGTAGCGGCTATAGCCGGCAACAATCAGGGCGATCAGTTCGTGGCGTTTGGCTTCGGACAGCATGGTGCGGCTCCTCAGAGAGGAAGCGGCTAAAGGGGAATGGGGCTTATGGGACCAATAGGACTTATGGGAGCTATGCGACAACGATTGCCGCACGTCCCATCGGTCCTGTCAGTCCCATTCGTCCTATTGGTCCTATCGAATTCTCTCAGCCAGCGGCTGCGGTTCTGAGCATAGCCGATCGGCTGGCCCAATTTCTAGTGGCACAGTGAGCCAAAGCAACAGACTTTCCGCCAATGGAGGAGGTGGATCGCGGTTACGGCCGCCCCCCCGCTCACCAGAAACAGAATGAGCTAAACGGAGGGGTCGCAATGACGAATGGTTTTCGAGCTTCGTCATTCGGCCCTTCCTTCGTCATTCTGCATTCGACATTCGCCATTCTCGCCAGACGAGCCCACAAACCGCCCCGCGGATCTATACGAACACAACCCATCAGTGTTATTCAGGGTGTTTTCCCTGCTCTTGTCAGTGCCTGGGTTGCGTTTTGCCCAAGCATCGGTAAACTTAAGGGTTTATCGCACTAACGCTGTAGCATTACCGTTTAAGTCACTTTCGTTCGACAGAGCTCAATACAGGTAGTTGGAGATGCCCAGACCAGGAATGAGTGGCCGCAAGCCGGTCAACAAGAAGCGTGCGAAGGCCAAGGCCCGCGGGAAGAAGAAGGATCCGATCTTCGTCGATGGCGCGCGTCCGCGTCCGATGTACGTCGACTACAAGGATCTTGAGCTGCTCAAGAAGCTCACCAACCGCCAGGGCAAGATCATTGGCCGGCGCAAGAGCGGCTGCACTGCCGTCAGCCAGCACGCCGTGACCGCCGCCATCAAGCGGGCTCGCTTCATGGCCCTGATGCCGTACGTCGGCGAGTAAGCCCTCAGGCTAACCTACCGTTCCCGTTCTTTAGCGGGGAACCACCGCACGGACCTTGGACGCCACAAGGTGCCGTGCGGTTGTTATTTCTTGGCCGCTGCTCTTGGCCCGGATTGGCACTGAATCTGCACTGTGTGAGCCTTCGGAAGGACCCAATTCTCGCTGGAGAGTGTTCCCTATTGGGTTTTGAAGAACAAGATTGGTGATCAAGGTAGGGCGGTGCCGAGCTTGCGAGGCCCGCCAGATCCGGGGTGGTGCTATGGCGGGCCTCGC
>JBDKTH010000983.1:0-1992 GCA_039680305.1 Thermoguttaceae bacterium
GACGGCGACCAACAGGCCCGAACTGTAGCCCAAAGAGGCGTTGATCGATCCGGCCACGACCTCGGCCGGAACATCCAGTCGCGACCAGAGGGCATGGGGCGTGTTCGAGGCTCCGCCTGGGATCACCTGTCGGTAGTAGGTGTGGTCCAGGATGCCGCCGGCCGGCATCCCTTCGAAGATCGGATGGTGTTTGGCCCAATCATCGGTGTGGTAAAGCCAACAGACCTTCGAGGCCAACGTACCTTTGTTCACCAGCGGCAACCACCGCGTTGTGTCCTTCCCTTTGGCAAAGACCTTGGGGGAGAGGAAGACGGCGTGCGAGCCTCGCGCGAGGTGCCGGGCCAGCGGGCCAAACGCCTCGGCTTCGCCCGCGGCTGGACGATTGCCCACCAGGATGACTTCCCGAGTGCTTTGGATGCCCGGTGCGAACGGACGGGTTTTGATGCCGGCAGCGCGGAGCCACTTGGCCAGGTTCGCGTCGTCGCCCCAGAGAACGACTTCGGTCTCCACCGCCGGCATCTCGGCCGGATCGGCCACGTAGAACTCGGCCTCACCGCCGGCTGCCGCCGCGTTTTTTTCAAACGTCGCCAAGAAGCGGTACTTGCCCGAGGGGCCGTCGATGACGACGTCCTCGGCAAAGATCGGAATCGCGAATTTCGGTTCCGGCTTGCCCTTGGGATCGGGGATGGTGACCGTGATCGTTCGGTCGAAGACGCAAAGGCCGCGTGGCCCCACGACCTGCAGCCGGGCCGGATACTCGCCCGGGGCCAATACGTCTTCGTTGGCCAGCACGGCTTCCAAGCGTGCCTTGCGGCCCCGATAGACCTGGACCGGTTCGACGAACAAGCACCAGCGCAACGGGTAGAAGGCGTCGAACATGGCGTCGATCGCGCCGGGCTTCAGGTCGCGGAAGATCGTCGCGGTGACGCCCTCGCCCGAAAGACCCTGGTCCTGCGTGCCGGTGACACTGTGGCCGATGACATTCGGATTGGCGCGCAGCGCGCTGGTGCCCAGTTTGCGCAGGCCGGCCATCCAGGCCAGGCATTGGCGGAAGTAGTCGTCGGGATTGGCAAACGTATCGGCCAGGTGCCAGCGGTCCCAGTCGGCCATGAACTGCTCGAGGAACTGGCGGTACAGGACGGCGTCCTCGCAGGCCGTCTGGCCGATCTGCTCGAAGTGGCGAGTCACGCGCACAAGGTTGACGGCGCTGCCCACGCCATATTCGGAAACGAACAGCGGCTTCTTGCCGCCGCTGACGGTCCGCAGCTTCTCGATGACCGCGGCCGTGTGGGGCACCGGTTGATAGGGGTGCTGATCGGCCAGAAGGCCCTGCCACTGGCCGACGCCCGGATTGGCGAACGTCCGTTCCGAGCCGTCCCAATTGCCGCTGCTGAGCAGGACGACCCGAGTGTCGTCCAACTCGCGAATCCACGGCAACGAGGCCTCGCCCTGGTCGAACACCTGGCCCTTGTGTGTCTCATTCAAAACGCCCCAGATGACGAGGCTCGGATGGTTGCGGTCGCGTTTGACCATCGCTTTCATGGCGCGTTGGAATCGCTCGGCGAGCTGCGGCGAGGCATCCATGAGCCAACTGGCGTAGTTTTCCTGATAGACCAACAGGCCGATCTCGTCGCACAGATCGAGTTGGCGGCGTGAGGCCAGCCCGTTGAACGAGCGGAACATGTTCATCCCCATCACCTTGCAGTTCAGGAGATCCCGGCGCAGCAGGTCGGGATCCAGCGGCACGTTCATGCCCACTGGCACTTCGCTCCCGCTGTGCGAGCATTTCACGAACAGCCGCTTGCCGTTCAAGCGGAACGCCCCGTTTTCCAGGCGGAAGTCGCGGAACCCGCAGCGGGTGGACTGCTCGTCAAACGAGGAGCCGCCATCGGCCGAGACCTGGACCGTCACGCGGTAGAGATAAGGATCGTTCAGCTCCCACAGCCGCGGATTGTCCACCTTCAACTGGCTCTCGACCAACGTGTCGCCGGG
>JBDKTH010000143.1:0-5621 GCA_039680305.1 Thermoguttaceae bacterium
ATCCGCCCAAGCCCGAGGCGACGAACGCCCAGGGGGCCGTCTTCCCACAATCCCGGAAACAAGGTGACGCGATGGTCTCTGGACGATTCACGGTGGTGGAGGCCTCCCCTTACGATTTACTACGTCCTCAGCTACACACAATAAGTACACTCGTTCTTACCGCCATCGCCTGGTGGTTGTCAACGTCTACGGGATATTGCGGGCAACAAGCGGCGTCCGGTCGCGTACCAAACATTGTACTAGTCCTGACCGATGATCAGGGCTACGGCGACTTGGGATGCCACGGCAACAAGATCCTCAAGACGCCGAATCTTGACCGGCTCTACCAGGAGAGCATCCGCCTGACGGATTTCCACGTCGATCCCACCTGCTCGCCCACCCGGGCCGCATTGATGACCGGACGATACTCCTGCCGTACGGGAATCTGGCACACGATCATGGGCCGGTCCTTCCTCCGACGCGACGAGGTCACCCTGGCCGACATGTTCGCCGGCGCTGGCTATCAAACGGCCATCTTTGGCAAGTGGCACCTGGGCGACAACTACCCCTACCGGACCGTCGACCGCGGATTCCAGGAGTCGTTGGTGCACGGTGGCGGCGGAATCGGCCAGACGGCCGACTACTGGGGCAATAGCTATTTCTCGCCCACGCTGTTGCACAACGACAAACCGCTACCGACGCAAGGCTACTCGACGGACGTCTTCTTTGCGGCCGCGATGCGATTCCTCGAGACCCATCGCGACAAGCCGTTCTTCCTCTACCTGCCGACCAACGTCCCCCACAGCCCCTACCAGGTTGCCGAAACGTACAGCAAGCCGTATCGCGACGCCGGAGTGCCGGCCAAGTTGGCAGACTTCTACGGCATGCTCGCCAATTTCGACGAGAACATGGGCCGGCTTCTGGCGAAGCTCAAGGAATTGGAGTTGGAGCGGAACACGATTCTGATCTATATGACCGACAATGGCACCTCCGGCTCCGGCTTCAACGGCGGCATGCGGGGAGCCAAAGGGGCGGTCTACGATGGCGGCCATCGCGTGCCATGCTTCATCCGCTGGCCCGCACGGCTCGAAGGCGGCCATGACGTCAGTCGCCTGACGGCTCACATCGACCTGGCGCCCACGCTCTTGGAGCTCTGCCGCATTCCAACGCCGGAAAGAGTCGCTTTCGACGGCAAGAGTCTGCGGCCACTTTTGCTCTCCCGCGACGAGGCGTGGCCCGATCGGACGCTCTTTGTCCAATCGCACCGTATCGAGCATCCGGAGCCTTGGCGACAGTCGGCCGTGCTGACCGAGCAGTACCGCCTGATCAACGGAAGAGAGCTCTACGACATCCGGCAGGACCCTGGACAACGCAAGAATCTTGCGACCGAGCGGCCCGAGACGGTTGCCGGCCTGCGGCAGGCCTACCAGGAGTGGTACGAGGACGTTTCCAAACGTTTCAATGAATACTGCGAGATCGTGCTCGGCGCCCCCAAGGCCAATCCAACGACGCTCACCTGCCATGACTGGCACGGCTCGGAAGTGCCCTGGGACCAGCCAATGATCCTCAAGGACATGGTGGCCAACGGATTCTGGGCCGTGGAAATCGAGCGTGCAGGCCAGTATGAGATCACACTCCGCCAGCGGCCGGACGGGGTTCACGCTCCGCTGCGTCCGGGCAACGCGCGATTGAAGATCGGGGATGTCGACCAGCTCAAGCCGATCGGCGAGGGCGATTGCAGCGTCACATTCACCGTGCCCCTCAAAGCCGGCAAAACCCAACTCCAGACTTGGCTTACGGAAACTGGAGGGATGGAACGCGGCGCATACTTCGTCGACGTCAGGTACCTCGGCTCCGAGCAGGCTGCGCCTTGACCAGCGGCCGCGGCTTGCCGCAGGCTATGGCCGATCGTTCGTCACGCCCCCTCTTGCGTATTATCCCCAGATCGTGGTCCGGTCCCCAGTCCGAAAGCGGAATAGCATCGGGAATAGGACCAGCTTAGTCTGGGTTGATGCGACGCGGTGGCCAAAACGCAACACAAGCGTATCCGTTCTGCCACACGGTGCCGGCCGGTTCGCTGTAACCCGCCGTCCGGCCGCCAAGAAATGCCCACCTTAAGCCGCTTGAGCAAAGACCGTTGCTGTTGGCACAGAATCTGCTTTTCCGAAAAGCGGATTCGGCAAGTGGCCATTCAGCTACACGGAATAACGCAATCCAGAGGAGAGCTGACTGATGAGGACTCGTGGTGTGAAGGTGCTTGATCCGGTTTCGGAAACGAATCAGGTCGACTGGCTGGTAATCTCTGCAGAGGAATGTCCGGACGAAGAGGCCGAACGGTTTGTGGCCGCTACTCATTTCCGCGTCCCGCATGAGCCGTGGGGCTATGAAGGAGCCTTTGTTCAATCCGTGGTCATTCGTCGCACCCGTCGCCGCGTCCTGTTCTATCAAGAGTCGGGATTGCTGATCGGTTAATTCGACAATCTATCAGTCAGCAGGCACGCTTTATGTACCCCCGGCGGACGGTACCATGAAGCGTGCCTGCTGCTTTTCCAGCCATGGAACCGTTCCTTCGCGTTCGTGGCAAATTCGTCCTGGCCCTCGCCTGCCTGGCTCGCCGACCTTCCCCCCAGATGATGCACGCCGCTTCCCGCCTTTTCCGCCTACGGCCCCGTCCAGAAGAAAACGGGCGTTGAGCGTCGTCCCCCCTTGGCGGCCGTTCGGCAGACTGGGTATACTTTCGGATCACCGTTGTGCTCCACGCCTCGACTCCCTGGTGTGCCAACTGCGGCCCTTGTCCGGCTCCCGGTGATTGAGCGTTGTTCGTACTCCCCCTTGTTGCCTTTGCTGCGAGTTAGCCTACTGCCATGACACGGATCGCCATTCTGGGTGCCACCGGCTACACGGCCGTCGAACTGATCAAGATTCTGCTGCGTCATCCCGGCGCCGAGATCGTTGCCGTCACAAGCCGCCAGGAGGGGAATCCGCACATCGCCACCATTCATCCCTCGCTCACCTACCGGCTTGACTTGACGCTGGAGAACCTCGGTCCGGCCGAGGTCGCCTCCCGGGCGGAGTGCGTATTCAGTTGCCTGCCGCACGGGGCCAGTGCCGCGTTTGTCCAGCCCTTGCTGGCCGCCGGCTGCCGCGTCATTGATTTCAGCGCCGACTACCGCCTCGACAGCCCCGACGTCTATGCCGAGTGGTACGGCCAAAAACATCCCGACGCCGACCGGCTGGGCAAAGTCGTCTACGGCCTGCCGGAACTGTTCCGCGAGTCGATTCCTCCCTCGCAACTGATCGCCAATCCGGGCTGCTATCCCACGTCGGTCATCCTCGCCCTGACCCCGCTGTTGAAGGCCGGGCTCGTCCAGCCGGACGACATCATCGTGGATTCCAAGAGCGGCGTCTCCGGCGCCGGCCGAACCCCCAAGCTGACCACGCTCTTTCCGGAGTGCAACGAGAGCATCTCGGCCTACAATGTCGGCCGACACCGCCACACGCCCGAGATCGAGCAGTATCTCGGCCTGGCCGCCGGCGCGAAGGTGGAAGTCGTCTTCACGCCGCATCTGACCCCGATGGACCGGGGCATCCTTTCGGTGACCTATTCGCGCCCCGCCAAGGAGTTGACCGAGGAAATGGCCCTCCAGACGCTCCGCGACTTCTACGACGACGAGCCGTTCGTTCGTGTCGTGGATCACTTACCCGGGACCAAGGATACGGTCGATACCAATTTCTGCGACATCACGGCCCGGATCGTCCGCGGCCGCGTGTTGACGATCAGTTGCATCGACAACCTGATCAAAGGCGCCTCCGGGGCGGCCGTGCAGAACTTCAATCTGATGTACGGCTATCCGGAGACCACGGCGCTCTGAGAACCGGCCGTTGGCGGGAGCAAGCCCCGGAAGGCCTCCCTCGCTCCTGTTGCTTTCTGAGTGCGACAACCCTCGTCGGTTGATGTAACCTTTTTTGGGAGAAGCCCCGAACCATGACACTTCGCGTTCCCCAAGGATTTCGGCTGGCCGGCGTCTATAGCGGGGTCAAGCGTGACCCGAGCAAGCTGGACCTGACCCTGGTCGTCTCGGACCGCCCGGCCGTTGCCGCTGGTGTCTATACCAAGAACCTGGTCCATGCCGCCCCGGTGGCGCTGGACCGCTGCCGGACCCCCAGCGACCGGATCCGCGCGGTAGTGATCAACTCGGGAAACGCCAACGCCTGCACCGGCGAACAGGGCCTGAAGGACGCCAAGGAGATGACCCGGCTGGCGGCCGCGGCCTGCGACGCCAAGGAAGACGAAGCCTTGGTCCTCTCGACGGGCGTCATCGGAAGCTACCTCCCCCTGGACAAGATCGCCGGCGGGATCCAAGCCGCCGCCGCCCAGCTGGGGACCGATGAAGATACGATCCTCACGGCCGCTCGCGGGATGCTTACCACCGACACCTTCCACAAGGTGGCCTGCAAGATCCTTGTGGTCGATAACCAGGAAATCACCATCTTCGGCATGGCCAAGGGTGCGGCCATGATGGGGCCGAACATGGCCACGATGCTGGCCCTGATCATCACCGACGCCAAGCTCGACAAGCAGACCGCCCAGGAATCGCTGACGTCCGCGGTCAACGAGACGTTCAACTGCATCAGCGTCGAAGGCCACATGAGCACCAACGACTCAGTGCTCCTGGTGGCCAATGGCGCAACCGGCGGCCGCCCCCTGAGCGGCGCGAATCTGAAGGCCTTTTACCATGAGTTCCTCGGGGTCTGCGAGGAGCTGGCCAGGGCGATCCCCAACGACGGAGAAGGGTGCACCCATCTGATCACGCTCGAACTGACCGGGTGCGCCGACCGGGCTTCGGCCATGCAATTGGCCAAGACCGTAGCCAACAGCCCGCTGGTGAAAACGGCGATCCACGGCGCCGATCCCAACTGGGGCCGGATCGTCTCGGCGGCCGGATACGCGGAAGTCCCCTTCGCCCCCGCTGGCGTGACCCTCCACGTCAACGGCTACCTCTTGTACGAGAATGGCGCCCCGGTCGAATTCGACGCCAAGGAAGTCTCCGCGTCGATCCGCAACAACCGCGACACGTCGATCAAGCTCCAGTTCAGCGAAGGCAACGCGGGGATCCGCTTCTGGACCTCCGACCTGACGGCGGAGTACGTCCACCTGAACGCCGACTACCACACCTGAAAAGCGCAAACGGCCGCTGCCGTTGCCCCGTTCACCCCTCCAACCGGTGGATCGCCCACAAGCGTCCACCGGTTGCCGTTTCTTGGGCGGCAAACCGGCCTTTCGCTGCTGAACCGACCGGGGTACACTCCGCCGCCTGAAGGATTCTGAGTTTGGTGGTAGAAGTGTTCTGTCCATGGAGGGACCATGAGTTCCCAAAAGAGCAGCAAGCGTCGGCCCCGCCTGTCGGTCGCGATGATCGTCCGTGACGAGCAGGATGTGTTGGCGGCGAGTCTGGAAAGCGTTCGGTCGATTGCCGACGAAATCATCGTGCTCGACACCGGGTCGGCGGACCAGACGCCCACGTTGGCCCGGAAGCTGGGCGCGAAGGTCTGCCGCGCCGGCTGGGACGACGATTTCTCGGCCGCACGCAATCGGCTTTTGGAGGAAGTCACTGGCGACTGGATCCTTTGGCTGGACGCGG
>JBDKTH010000694.1:0-7232 GCA_039680305.1 Thermoguttaceae bacterium
ACATCCGTCTCGGACCGAAGTTGCCCGCCTTCGTCACCCCCACGGTCCTGAATGTGCTCGTCGAGAAGTTCAACGTCATGCCCATCAGTACTCCTGAAGGAGACCTCGCGGCGATCTTGAGCTAGGACAAGCAAGACCAACCGGCCCGGGCGGACGGCGCATCAGCACTGGCCGTTCGCCCGGGCTTCGATCCGCCGATCCTCGGGCTCTTCAGGAGAGGATGATCCAGGACGGGGTGCATCGGATTCGGCGACATTCCCCGTGCGTTCGTGAATTCTTAACCGGCCGCAAAGCAATGCGGCCAACTTCGCCGCCTTAAATCGGACACTCAGATGCGATTTAGCGGACACCTTGCGTCCAGTGTGTCGTTCAATCCCGCGAGTCAAGGCCGTGCGGACCAACCGCGGCGAATATCACCCCCCATCGATTCCTTTAGGAGTGATTCCCATGAAACCGAGCGACATCCTCAGCCGTGAACACCGCGTGATCGAACAGGTGCTTGATTGCCTGGAGAAGATGGCCACGCAGGGTGAAGACTCCGGCCAACTGGATGGGCAGTCGATCGAGGAAGCCCTCGACTTCTTCCGCAATTTCGCCGACCGCTGCCATCATGGCAAGGAGGAGGCCCACTTCTTCCCAGCGATGGAGGCCAAAGGGTTCCCGCGTGCCGACGGCCCGACGGGCGTGATGATCCACGAACATGACCTGGGACGCCATCGGGTCGCCGGGATGAGCGAAGCCTTGGCGGCAGCGAGGGCCGGCGACGCGTTAGCGCCCAAGCGATTTGCCGAGCACGCCCGCGCCTTCATCGTGCTTCTCCGCGGGCACATCGAGAAGGAGGACCACTGCCTGTTTGCCCTGGCCAATGAGGCCTTCACAGAGACCGACCAGCAGCAGTTGCTCGAAGCCTTCACCCGAGTTGAATCGGAGGCGATGGGTCACGGGACTCACGAAAAGTACCTCCAAATTGCCGACCGCCTGGCCGACCGCTACGGCGTCGCGAAGGCGCACCCGGCCCCCTCGCTGTGCCGTGGCTGCGGCTGTGGCCATCACCATAACGACCGGACGTCATGAGATGGAGGAACGCCTCCCCGGGGCGGCTCGCGAACCAGGACAAAGCCATGCACTCTTCCCCTTACCATCGCTCTGATTTCGACCACAGCCCCTTCGTCGTGTTCTACGAACTGACGCGGGCCTGCGATTTGGTCTGTCAACATTGCCGGGCGTGCGCCGAGCCGCGGCGTGATCCCCGCGAATTGAACGGGGACCAGGCCTGGCGATTGCTCGACCAACTGGCGTCGTTTCCCAAGCCGCCAATGGTGGTCTTCACCGGCGGCGATCCACTGAAGCGGCCGGATGTGCACGAACTGGTCGCGCATGGAGTCTCGCGAGGGCTGGAAGTCGCGATGACGCCCTCGGCAACCCCGCTGGTAACGGCAGAGGCTCTTGAGCGTCTGCGCGATGCCGGAATGCATCGGCTGGCCGTCAGCCTGGATGGCGTGGACGCCTCGACGCATGACGCCTTCCGCGGTGTCTCAGGCAGCTTCCAGCGCACGCTGGAGATCATGGCCGACGCCCGGCGGCTGGGCCTGCCGCTCCAGGTGAATACGACCGTCACGCAGACGAATGCCGGACAGATCGATGCCATGGCCGAACGACTGGCCCGGGAGAAAATCGTGCTTTGGTCAGTCTTCTTCCTTGTGCCGGTGGGACGCGGCGAACAACTCGGCCGCATCCCACCCGAGCAGTACGAAGACGTCTTTGAGAAGCTCTGGCATCATGCCCAGCACCAGCCCTACGGCATCAAGACCACGGAGGCCCCGCACTACCGCCGGTTCGTGCTCCAACGCCGGGGCAATCCACAGCGCACCCCGGGAACTGGTACGTTTCGGCAGCCCCAGCGGGCCCCGTTGGGTATCAATGACGGAAAAGGAATCATGTTCATTGATCATCGGGGAAAGATCTCTCCGAGCGGGTTCTTGCCGGTCTATTGCGGCCGGTTTCCATCGGATTCGGTGGTCGATGTTTACCAGAACTCGCCGGTATTTCTCGCCCTTCGGGACGCCAATCGGCTCAGGGGCAAATGTGGCGTCTGTGAGTTCCGGCATGCCTGCGGCGGGAGTCGTGCTCGAGCCTACGCCCTGACCGGCGATTTCCTGGCGGCCGAGCCCGACTGCGTCTACTTCCCGGCGGCTTTTTCCCCACGAACACGCCAATCTGCGGCGTCTTGAATTGAGTATCCTATGAGGAGGAGCGAATCATGCCATTCTTGCGACTTTGGGGAGGTTTTCTGATCGTCGTGCTCGCATCGTTCGCCGTGCTGGGCTATTACGGATGGGAAATCTATCAACAAGCGCCGCCGATTCCCGAGCGCGTGGTGACATCGGACGGGACGCTGCTTTTCACTGGCCAGGACATCCGCGACGGGCAGAATGTCTGGCAATCGATGGGCGGTCAGGAGGTGGGCAGCGTCTGGGGCCACGGAGCGTATGTGGCTCCCGACTGGTCGGCCGACTGGCTCCATCGAGAGGCGACGTGGATCCTGGACCGCTGGGCCCAGCAGGAGCACCACAAGTCGTACGCAGAGCTCGAGGGCTCCGTGCAGGCGTCCCTCTGCGCACGGCTCGCGGCGGAAATCCGCACGAACACCTATGTCCCGAAAACGAAGGAACTACTCATCTCCCCCCTTCGCGCCGAGGCAATTGCCGCGGTGGGGAAGCATTACAGCGACCTGTTCGGCGATGCGGCGGAATCGACCGAACTGCGCAAGGCGTACGCGATTCCGGCCAATAGCGTGCCTGATGTCCAGCGGAGGGCGCAGATGAATGCCTTCTTCTTCTGGGCCTCCTGGTCGTGCGCAACCAATCGTCCCGGCCAGACGATCACCTACTCGAACAACTGGCCGGGCGAGGAACTCATCGGCAACCGTCCTACCGGCCCGATTGTCGTGTGGTCGATAATCAGTTTCGTGGTCCTGCTAGCCGGGGTGGGGGCGTTGAGTTGGTATCAGGCTGCTCAGAAGGCCGAGGAAGAGCCGCCCCAAGTCTCCGAACAGGATCCTCTCTTAGGCCTCCAGCCGACACCCTCGATGCGGGCCACGCTGAAGTACTTCTGGGTCGTGACCGCCCTGATCGTGGTCCAGGTTGCGCTTGGTGGCATTGCCGCGCACTACGGTGTGGAAGGCGACGGGTTCTACGGAATTCCGCTGGCCGACTGGCTCCCCTATTCGGTCGCTCGGACTTGGCATACCCAGTTGGGCATTTTCTGGATCGCCACGGCCTGGTTGGCTACGGGCCTGTTCATCGGCCCAGTCCTCGGGGGCAGGGAGGCCCGTTTGCAGCGACTGGGCGTCAACGTCTTGTTTGCCGCCTTGCTGGTGATCGTCGTCGGCTCGATGTTCGGCACCTGGTATGCCACGCGGCAGAAGATGGGCCTGGAGGCCAATTTCTGGTTCGGGCACCAGGGCTATGAATATGTGGACCTCGGTCGGTTCTGGCAGTGGTTCCTGTTTGCCGGCCTGTTCATCTGGCTGGGGCTGATGGGACGGGCCATCTGGCCGGCTTGGCGTCAGCCCGGGCCGCAACGCCATCTGTTGGGCCTGTTCCTGATCTCCACGGTCGCCATTGCCGCCTTCTATGGCGCGGGGCTGATGTGGGGGCGTCAGACGCACTTGGCGATGGCCGAGTATTGGCGATGGTGGGTCGTGCACCTCTGGGTGGAGGGGTTCTTTGAGGTCTTCGCCACCGCGGTGATCGCTCTTCTCTTCACTCGGCTGGGGTTGGTGCAGGCCAGGTCGGCGGCCACGGCCGTCTTGTTCGCCACCACGGTCTTTCTTACGGGCGGGATTATCGGCACCATGCATCACCTCTACTTCTCCGGCACCCCCACGCCAGTCATGGCCCTCGGCGCAGTCTTTAGTGCACTGGAGGTCGTGCCCCTGGTCCTCATCGGCATCGAGGCCTACGGTAACCTCCGCCTGACGCGGGCCCGGCCGTGGGTGAGCGGCTATCGTTGGCCGATCTATTTCTTTGTCGCCGTGGCCTTCTGGAACCTGGTGGGCGCCGGCCTGTTTGGCTTCCTCATCAACCCGCCCATCGCGCTGTACTACATGCAGGGACTCAACACCACGCCGGTGCACGGTCATACGGCCCTGTTCGGCGTTTATGGCATGTTGGGCATCGGCCTGATGCTCTTCTGCCTCAAGGGACTTCATGCCGGTCGAGCATGGCGCACGGGTGTGCTGGCCATCGCCTTCTGGTCAATCAACCTGGGGTTGGTCCTGATGGTGGCTCTGAGCCTCCTACCCGTGGGCCTGATGCAAGCCTGGGCGAGCGTGGAGCACGGCATGTGGTATGCCCGGTCGGCCGAGTTTCTCCAGACCGATCTCATGGCAACCCTTCGCTGGCTGCGCGCGATCGGCGACACCATCTTCGCCGTTGGTGTGATTGCCCTCGGCTGGTTCATCCTCGGCCTGGGAACTGGCTGGTCCCTCCACAAAGAAGCCGGGCTCGTCTCGGATCTGGCCGAGTCGAAACAGCTACCTGCCCTGGAGCCGGAAAAGACTTGAAGGAAAACGGACTCCACCACAATGGAGGCCAACCATGGCCGACCTCCGTGCCGGCAGTGTATTCCACGTGCTATGCAAATCCCTTAATCTCCGGGAGTTGAACGATGAAAGCAATGGTTGAAAAGGATGCCTGCGCGGGCTGTGGACTTTGTGTCGACGTCTGCCCGGACGTGTTCGAAATGGACGCCGAGGACAAGGCGAAGGTCAAGGTGAACCCGGTGCCTTCGGAGGCGGAAGCTGGCTGCCGCGACGCGGCCGACCAGTGCCCGACGAGTGCCATTCTCGTGGATGACTGATCGGGAATCGTGGCAGGGGCATTGACACTCGCGATACCATGAACCGAGGAACACGCTATGTCGTTCTCCTGCCCAAACTTTGACATGGACCGGGAGTATTGCCTGAGACTCCGGACCGATTGCGTCCCGGGGCGCCCCGGCTGCGTGCTGCGGCACAACTCCGTGTTCGCCATCCCCGCGGAGGAGCGTTTGCGAGAGAAGCAAGATCAAGCGGCGGGTGAGTACTTGCCGCCGGATGGCGACGAACATCGCTGAAGGATGGTCGTTCATGAACGATTCAGAGAAACGAGCGTTTGCTACGCGGACTGTTCACCATCCGCAGGCTCGGGTGCCTCTTGAGCCCGTCTCAACGCCCATCTACCAGACATCGACCTACCGGGCCGATGCCCCGGGCGTACTCGCGGAACTCGCGTGCGCCGTGCAGCCGTCCACCTTCTACTCCCGGTATGGCAACCCCACGGTGGAAGTCTGGGAGCGAGCGATTGCCGATCTGGAGGGAGGGGAACACGGCCTTGCCTTCGCTTCCGGAATGGCCGCCGTCAGGACGGTTCTTCTGGGGCTTCTGGAAACCGGCAACCACATTGTCGCAGGCTCGTCCTTGTACACAGCCACGACGATGCTTCTTCGAAGCGAGTTGCCGAAAGTGGGAGTCGCGGTCGATTTCGTGGATCCGACCCGCCCTGAAGCGTTTGCTGCAGCATTGCGACCGGAAACGCGGGTCTTCTATATCGAGTCTCCGTCGAATCCCTTGATGCTCTTGACAGACATCGCCGCGGTCTGCCGGATCGCAAGGGGCCACGGCGTATGGACAGTCGTGGACAATACCTTCGCGACTCCTTACAATCAGCGGCCCCTGGCCCTGGGGGCCGATGTTGTGATTCATAGTGCCACGAAGTATCTCGGAGGCCATTCCGATGTGCTGGGGGGCTGCGCCGTGACGAACGCCGACCTTGGAGCGAGGCTGTGGCACAAGAGGACTCTGTTGGGCGGCTGTCTGGACCCATTTGCGGCTTGGTTGCTGCTCCGGGGAGCGAAAACGCTCGCGCTGCGTGTCGAGCGGCAGAATGCGAACGCCATGGCCCTCGCGAAAGCCTTGGAGCGTCATCCGGCCGTCGCACGTGTTCATTATCCAGGCCTGGGAAGCCATCCACAGCACGAACTGACGCAACGCCAGATGGCCGGAGCTGGTGGGATGCTCAGTTTTGAGCTGGTCGGTGGACGTACGGCTGGGGAACGTCTCGTGTCCTCTACTCGGATTGCCCTGCTGGCGGTAAGTCTCGGGGGAGTGGAGACCCTGATTGAACATCCGGCTTCCATGTCGCATGCACTTCTAAGCGACGAAGAGTTAATGCATGCCGGGATTTCTCCTGGACTGGTTCGGATGTCGGTCGGGATTGAGGATGCCGGTGACTTGATCGCGGATCTGGAGCACGCGCTCCGGTGTCTCTGAGGAATCGTTCCTCCGTCATAACGCATGAGGGCCGATATGAGCGAAACCGTGCTCCTGTGCGTGCTGATCCTGGCGGTCGCCGTCGTCTTTTCGGCGGTTGGCCATGCGGGCGCTTCTGGATACCTGGCAGCGATGGCCCTGGTGGGCGTTGCGCCAGAGGTCATGAGGCCATCGGCGCTGCTTCTGAATATCCTTGTGGCAACCATCGGGACGATGCGGTTTTACCGAGCGGGGTGTTTGCCTTGGCCCGTCTTCCTGCCGTTTGCCGTTGGCTCGATCCCCCTGGCATTCCTCGGCGGCGTGCTGTCCCTACCCGGTTCACTCTACGCACGGGTTGTCGGCCTGATTCTCCTGTTTGCCGCCTATCGCCTTTTCCGTTTGCCGAATCCGTCGCTTTCGGCTCCCGCGACACGCAGGCCCGTGCTTATTCTCGTTGCCGTCGCCAGCGGGGCTGGCATCGGACTGCTCTCGGGACTCACGGGGACCGGTGGCGGCATCTTTCTCAGCCCGCTGTTGCTTCTCACGGGGTGGGCCGAGACCCGAGAGACCGCAGGGATCTCGGCAGCATTCGTCCTCGTCAATTCGGTGGCAGGCATTGCCGGGCATCTTGCCTGCATGAGCTCCCTGCCGACGGCGATTCCCTACTGGGCCGCCTCCGCGGCGGTCGGCGGCATCATCGGCTCGGAACTTGGGGCCCGGCGACTTGGTAACGTAAACGTCCGCCGTTTACTAGCCCTGGTGCTAACCATCGCGGGCGTAAAACTGCTGCTGACGTAATCTTTCAATTCCCTGCTGGTAGGAACCCGAATCATTTTTTAACAACTTATCTTGACAATCGAGAAATGAGGGAGATAATTCGGATAACGTTTATCCGTATTGTCACCGCGGATGTGATCCATGCTCACGAAAACCTCACTGT
>JBDKTH010001267.1:0-9743 GCA_039680305.1 Thermoguttaceae bacterium
ACGTCCGCTTTCGTGGCGTCGTGAAACCGGGCGAGCGGTTTGTTGTCCTTGCCAAACTGCTCAAGGTCCGTAGCATGATGCTGACGAGCCAATTCCAGTGCCTGGTGCGCGATAACCTGGTCTGCGAAGGAGTCATCATGGGCATTCCCCTGCCCGCCGAAGTGCTCTCCTCCCCGCAGTCGGAGTAACCAGCCGGCTCCCGGCCCTGGCCAACCCTACGGAGCCGGGCGATGTTGCTCCCGTTCCATGACGACAACCCGACGCGCCGCACGCCGTGGGCCACCTACACGATCATCGCGATCAACGTGCTGGTCTTCCTCTGGGCGCTCCAGTTGTCGCCCCGCGAGCAACAACGGCTTTTCTTCAGCCGCGGCTTTGTCCCGGCGCAGCTCACCCAATTCGACGCCCCAAAACCGATCCCGATCGCCGGCCAGCAGGGCTTGGCCCTTGCGCCCCAGGAGCCCCAACAGGTTCTCCTGTCGTTGGTCACCAGCCTGTTTCTCCACGGCGGCTGGATGCACCTGCTCGGCAACATGTGGTTCCTCTGGATCTTCGGCAATAACGTGGAAGACCGCCTGGGAACGGTTCCCTACGTCGTCTTCTATATCGTTGGCGGCATCATCGCCAGCCTCTGCCATTGGGCAATCGTCCGCGGCGAACCGGCCGCCACGCTCCCGGTCGTCGGCGCCAGCGGGGCGATCGCCACCATCCTGGGCGCCTATGCCATCACATGGCCCTGGGCCCGGGTGCATACCCTCGTATTCCTCTTGATCTTCATCACCGTGATCGATCTGCCGGCCCTGCTGGTGCTCGGCGTCTGGTTTGCCGGACAACTCCTGTCGGTCGCCGGCGCAAATCAGGCCATGCACAGCAACGTGGCCTGGTGGGCCCACATCGGCGGCTTCCTGGCCGGCATGCTTCTGATGCCGCTGGTGAGCGAGCTGGTCGGCTCCGACCAAGACGACCACACGGACTACGCGCCGGTTGAGGCGGTAGACGACAACCGGTGACTTGGAACCTCCGCTATGCCTCGCCCCCGTTTGCACAAGCTCAATCCCGCGATCGATCTGTCGAAACACCTGCTCACGCTCGAACAGTTGCCCCGCCCGTGGAACGCGGAATCTGTGTTTGGCCGCCAGGCTCCGCTGGAAGTCGAAGCCGGTTCTGGGAAGGGGCTGTTCCTGCGAACGGCAGCCGCACAGCATCCGGAGATCAACTACCTGGGGATCGAGATTTCTCGACCCTACTCCCAGTTCATTGCCGCCAACCTGGTCCACGACGGCCAGACCAACGCCCGGATCGTGGCGGGCGACGCGACCCAGGTCTTCAGCGAGGTGTTTCCCGAAAACGCCCTGGCCGCCGTCCACGTCTATTTTCCCGACCCTTGGTGGAAGCGGCGACACCGGAAGCGGCGTCTGATGCGAGAGTCGTTTGCCCACGACATCGAACGGGTGCTTCAGCCCGGCGGAAAGCTTCACTTCTGGACGGACGTCGAGGAGTACTTCCAGGTCACCCTGAAACTCCTGGCCGCCGAGACCAAGCTCGAAGGCCCATTTGAGGTCCCCGAGCCCTCGGCCGACTCGGCCGACTATCGCACCCATTTCGAACGCCGCACGCGACTCGAAGGGCAACCGGTCTACCGGTCCGAGTTCCGCAAACAGTAGTTCCTCGGTCACGATTTCCTGAGCGGCAAACTCTGCGCCTGCAATCGGCAAAAGTCGCCACACGGCCGGCCCCCAACCGCAAGCGAGCGGCACTCCCGTCCGCGTGCGTCCCCAAGCTTAACCTTTGATTTGCCAATGGGTTGAGCCGCCAACTGGCTCCGCAGACCCCGCCGACCGTCGCTTCGGCGCGGCGTTTGCTAAAAGACGGCAACAAACCCCTTCCCCTCAGGAGCCGAAGTGATGCAGGTCAGCCAACTCCTCTCGCGATTCCTCGACAACACCTCTCCGATCAAACGGACGGAGACAACCGAGGCCACTGACACCCAACAACCCAGCGACAGCCCCACGCAATTGCTGGCCCCGAACGGCAGCACCCGCGAGCTGCGGGATATCCTGTCACGGTACAACGTCAACGATATCACCCCGCGCAAGTTCACGGAGATGCTCCAGTCGCTCAAGCAGGCGGGCACGATCACCGACGATCAGTTCCAGGAGCTGTCCGCAATCCGAACGCAGCTTGATGCCAATGGCATTGCCCCCGACGAGGAGGTCGATCTCGTGCAATTCTGCACAAAGCAACTCCAGGAAGCTCAGGACAACGACGCCGAGCCGGCAACAGTCGCCACCGCCCAACGTCAGCTCGACTGGCTCCGCAAGTGCGCCCTGATCCAATCCACGCCGGGCACCGCGACGCTGGATTCCCTGGCCTAGGACGTAGGGCATGAGGCGAGAATCGCGATGCCAGCGGAAACCCGCGAGGCCCTTCGCCCCCCCCTACTCCCTGCACCTCCCGCCCACTCAGCCGGTTGCCACCGTCGTCTCATAGGTGCGGCCCTGCACGCCCTTGCGGTAGTTGTCCAGGGCGATCTGGGCGAGCTGCTGGCCACAGGAGGTGGGATAGCTGCCGGTGATGCAGGCCTGACAGAGTTGCTGTGACTCCAGACCGATCGCTCGGGCAACCGAGTCGACCGGCAGGTAGCGGAGCGAATCGGCCCCCAGTTGCTTGGCCATCCGGGCTTCGATCTCCGGGGTCAACGGACCGCCGTGCAGGAAATCCGGGGCGAACAATTCACCGACCGTCGACATGTCGATGCCGTAGAAACACGGCGAGACGATAGGCGGGCAAGCCACGCGCACGTGGATTTCCTTGGTCAGCCCGATGCCACGGATTCGCTCCAAAAGCACCTTCATCGTCGTCGAGCGGACGATGGAGTCCTCGACCAAGAGGACGCGGCGCCCCTCGAGCACTTCGCGGAGCGGCGTGTACTTGGCCCGGGCCTTCTGCGCGCGGCTACCGCCGCCTTCGATAAACGTGCGCCCCGTATAGCGGTTGCGAATCAACCCTTCCAAGCAGGGGACGCCCAAGCGATAGGCCATGGCGTCGGCCGCGGCCTTGCTCGTGTCGGGCACGGGAACAACGATCGTATTCTCGTCGATCGGAACCGTTTCCAGCCTCGCCAACTCCTCGCCGAGCGCCTTGCGAGCCAGGTAGACGCTTCGGCTATCGAGCGTGCTGGCCACATTCGAGAAGTAAACCCACTCGAAGAAGCAATGGGCCGACCCCGTGCTCGGAGCAAACCGTTGGATCTCCAGCTTCCCATCGGTGATCGTCACCGCCTGCCCCGGCGGCAGCGACTTGATGCTTTCCGGCGCGAAGCCAAGATTCAACAGGGCTACGCTCTCGCTGGCCGCGGCAAACAACGGGCCCTCGATCGCATAGCTCATCGGCTTGATGCCAAGCGGATCCCGGGCCACGATCATGTCGCCCAATGCATCGATGAACACCAGGCTATAGGCCCCGTCAAAACTCGCGGCCAACTCGCGGAAGACATCGATCGGCAACCGGCGAGGCTCGACCGACAGCGCCTTGCTGATCAGGTGCATGATGATCTCGGTGTCGGTCTCCCGCGACAGATGATTGTCCTCATCGGCCAGCAACCGGTCGCGCAGCTGGCCATAGTTGGCCAATTGCCCATTAAACGCGAAGCTGAACCACTTGTGCTTGCGGATGTGATGCCGCTCGAACGGCTGCGCGTAGCTCCGGTCATCGGCCCCGCAGGTCGCGTAACGCACGTGACCGATCGCCGCTCGGCCGGCATATTCCCGCATCAGGTTTTCGTACTTGCCCCGGTGGTTGAGCCGAAACACTTCGGTGACCGTTCCTACGTCCTTGTAGGTGTCCAGCAGTTGATTCCGCTCGGCATTGAAAACCGTCAGGCCGGCAGCCAGTTGCCCGCGGTTCTGGATATCCAACAGCATTCGCGGCATGAGTCGCGAGACCTGTTCAGGACCTTGGTCTGCGCACAGAGGGCTCCGGCCCCGGCCGGGAAGGTGGTAGATCGCGGCTACGCCACATTCGTCATGAAGTTCGTACATGGATCGGTCAACCGCCTCCTACAGAATAGAAGCTTTGCTATGCAAGCTCATCTTGCAGTGCAGCATTCAACCTACGTCATCCGCACAACACTCGCTAGTGGCGTGGCCACCGACAACCAAGAAAGGACTCGCCGTCGCAGGGAGAAAAGATCGAAAACATGAGTCGATCAGGGCGGAAAACGGAAGGCTTTGTTAGTAGGGCAATTCCGCACGGCGTTACCTCCCATTGTAGCGCGTCGCGGCCATTCACACAACCAGCCGTCCCCAGAAGTGACGAATGCGGCTCTTTCGATTTTGACCGGCAGAGATTATCCTATAGGCTAATGGGGAATGCGGAGAAGTCCGGAACCGCCCGCTTTGGGGAGCCAGCATTAGCATTCTGAGACGGCCGATTAGTTGATGTTATGATGCAGGACCTTTTACGTCAGGAAATCGCCACCGCTGCCACGACCATCGTGGTCAAGGTGGGCACGCGCGTATTGACCCACAAAGACGGCCAGCTCAACGAAGAGCGGATCGCCCAACTGGCTGAGGAACTCAATTCCATCCTTTCCACGGGGCGAAAGGTGGCGTTGGTCAGTTCCGGCGCGGTAGGGGCTGGCATGGGCCGCTTGGGGCTCAAAACCCGCCCCACCGACCTGGCCCACCTCCAAGCCGTGGCCGCCGTCGGACAGAGTATCCTCGTCGAGGCCTACGAGCGCTCGCTGCGCACCTACGGGCGCCACGCCGCCCAAGTCCTCCTCACCGCCGAGGACATGGAGCATCGGATCCGTTACCTCAACGCCCGAAACACCTTGCTGACGTTGATGGATCTCAGCGCCGTGCCGATCATCAACGAGAACGATACGATCAGCGTCGCCGAACTCCAGACGACCTTTGGCGACAATGACCGCCTCGCCGCGATCGTCACCAACCTGATCCAAGCCCCGCTCTTGGTCCTCCTGTCCGACGTCGAAGGGCTCTATGACGGCGATCCAACCGCCTCAACGTCGAAGATCGTCCAGACCGTGAAAAAACTCGATCGCTCGATCTTCGATCTGGTCCGCGACCGCCTCACGGGCTTGAGCAAAGGCGGCATGGCGAGCAAGCTCGAAGCCGCCCGCCAGGCGACCAGCGCGGGCGGCAGCGTCATCATCACGTCAGGGCGCACCCCTGGAGCCCTCAAACGAATCGTCGATGGCGAACTGGTCGGCACCCTCGTCCTGGCCAAGGATCACGTCATCACGGCTCGCAAACGCTGGTTCGGCCTGAGCGTCAAGCCACGCGGCCACCTTGTGGTCGACCATGGCGCGCGCCAGGCAGTCGAGCTCCAAGGCCGCAGTCTGCTACCCATCGGCATCGTCGATGCGGTCGGCTCGTTCACCAAGGGCGATGTCGTCGCCCTGCGCGACCAGGAAAACGTCGAGTTTGCTCGCGGGCTGATCAACTACAGTTGCATGGAAGTCCAGCAGATCAAAGGCCTCCGCACCGTCCAGATCGCCGAGACCCTGGGCTGCTGTCCGTACGAAGAAGTCATCCATCGCGACAACCTCCTGGTGACCGCTTAACCCAAGCCCGTTCAACCGCTTGTGGTGCCCTGTATTCCCCCAGTCGCAAGCGACCGAGCTAGACAGAAGGACTGACGCCAACCAACGCCCCCCGCCATCTGGGGCAGTCGCTGCGATCAAAGCCCCCCTAACCCGCCAATCCTGTTGACTCTGTACACCCGTATATTGTACGATTGTCCAGGAGTAGAAATGTTCACCAACCCGGCGATGGGGCCAAGGGGGAGCAAGATGGAGTCTCAAGAGCAACTCACAGAGCGCCAGCAGGCGGTTTACGAGTTCATCCGCGACAAGATCCGCAATCGCGGCTATGGCCCAACGGTTCGCGAAATCGGCCAGCAGTTCAGCATCCGCTCGCCGAACGGCGTGATGTGCCATCTGAAGGCCCTGGAGAAGAAGCGACTGATCGTGCGTGAGCCGAACATGTCGCGGGCGATTCGCTTGGCTGCCGACCCGGTCGAAGAACGCGGGCTGCCCCTGGCCGGGCGGATCGCGGCCGGCGTGCTGCACGAGGCGATCGAGCAGCAAGAGCGGGTCGACTTCTCCGAGATGTTCAATGGAGAGGACCGCGACCTGATCGTGCTCCAGGTCGACGGCGAGTCGATGATCGAAGACCAAATTGCCAGCGGTGATTTCGTCGTGGTCCGCAAGCAGAAGACAGCACGCAAGGGCCAAATCGTCGTCGCCTTGACCGATGAAGGCGAAGCGACCCTCAAACGCTGGTATCCCGAGAAGAACCGCATCCGCCTTGAACCGGCCAACGCCACGATGCAGCCGATCTTCGTCAAGAACGCCCAAGTGCTCGGCGTCGTCGTCGGCGTCGTCCGCAAAGTAACCTGAGGAAATCCGAATTCGGAACTATGCGTGTTTCCGATTACGGATTTCTCTTCCTATGCCGATTTTCCCAGCGGCCCTTCCTGGTTAAGCTTGTTGTAGAGCGTCTTCAGGCTGATCCCCAGTTCCTCGGCCGCTTTGGGCTTGTTCCCCTGGTAACGTTCCAGCGCATCGTGGATCGCCTGCATCTCCACCTCGCGGAGCGTGCGCCCACTCTCGACGTGCGGCGGGTCGCAGCGGCGCAGGCGGCGCGTGGTAAAACGCGTCGGCAGGTGCTCGGTGCCGATCGGCGGGCGTTCGCACAGAATCATCGCGTGCTCGATCACGTTGGCCAGTTCGCGCACGTTGCCAGGCCAGGAGTGCGAGTTGAGTTCAACGATCGCCTCGGGCGAGAAGATCTCCACGTCGGCTGACAGGTTCGAACGGAAACGGCTTGCCAGACGTCGCGCCAGAAGCGGAATATCCTCGAGTCGCTCGCGTAACGGCGGCAGGTGAACCTCGAACGTGTTGATGCGAAACCAGAGATCTTCGCGGAAATCGGCCGATTCGACCATTTCTTCCAGGTTCCGATGCGTGGCGCAGACCACGCGCACGTCGCAGGTGAACGCCTCGTTTTCTCCGACACGGCGGATCTCGCCGCTCTCGAGGAATCGCAGCAACTTGGCCTGCATCGCCTTGGGCAGTTCGCCGATCTCGTCCAGGAAGAGCGTGCCGCCGTTGGCCACCTCGAACAGGCCCACGCGGTGCTCATCGGCGCCGGTGAAGCTGCCCTTGCGATGCCCGAAGAGTTCGCTTTCGATGAGGTTCTCCGGCAGCGCTCCGCAGTTGATCGCCACAAACGGCATCGCCGCCCGCCGGCTTTGATCGTGAACCGCCCGGGCGACCAGTTCCTTGCCTGTGCCGGTCTCGCCGAGAATCATCACGGTCGACTCGGTGGGCGCGACTTTGGCAATCAGGGCCCGGACCTCCTTCATGCCCGACGACTCGCCAATCAACTCCGATTTCCCTTCGATCCGTTCGAGCCGTTGCTTCAAGGCACGGTACTTGTTCGTGAGTTCGCGTTTCTCGGCCACGCGATTCAAGAGCCGTTCCAGATCCACAAGCTTGCATGGCTTCGTCAGGTAGTCGAACGCGCCGTAGCGAAGCGCGGCGATCGCCGTTTCCATCGAGGATTTGCCGGTCAGGACGACGGCCTCGGTGTCCGGGGCCAGTTCCTTGGCCTTGGCGATCACCTGGATCCCGTTGAGCCCCGGCATGTCGAGGTCCACGATGATGCAGTCGTAGGTGTTCCGCTCCAGGGCGGCAACCGCCGTCAGCCCATCGGGGCAGACCGTGACTTCGTGCCCCATGCGGGGCAGTTCCAGACGCATCAGCTCCTGGAGTGATCTCTCGTCGTCGGCAAACAGCAGCTTCAACCGGTTATGCGGCATAGGACTGACGTTCACACTCCTTCTGCGTTTGAGCCAAGGGAATCCGCACTCGCAAGGTAGACCCGCGACCGACACCGGGGCTTTCCGCCTCGATCTCCCCGCCGTGATCGCACACGATCCGATAGGTGATCGACAAGCCCAGGCCGGTCCCCTGCCCGTTCCGTCGCCGCGTGAAGAATGGTTCAAAGATGTGCTCCAACACCTCCGGCTCCATGCCGCAGCCATTGTCGGTGACGGTCATCTCCGCGCAGCCTTCCCGGTTGCGCAGCTCGATCCACACCGTCCCGCCGTCCTCGAGGCTGTCCAAGGCGTTGGTCAGCAGGTTCAACACGACTTGTTTGATTTCCTGGGGATTGACCGAGGCGATCGTTGCCTCGGCCGGTTGGAACTGGATGTTCTTCCGTTGGTATTTGCCCAGATGGCCGACCATTTCGACCACGTCACCGATCAGCTCCGTCAAATCGGTGTTCTGACGCCTGACGGGCCCCATGCGTGAGAAGTCCAGCAGCTTCTCCGTGATTCCTTTGCAGCGAAACGCTTCGCTCTGGATCATATTCAGGTAGTTGGCAATGATCGCATGGTCCGGGTTGTTGGAATCCAGAAGGCCGACCACCCGGCTTTCGAGCGACTCGGCACACAGGGCGATCGACGCCAGCGGGTTGTTGATCTCGTGGGCCACGCCGGCCGCCAGGAACCCCACGCTGGCCAACTGCTCGTTTCGCACCACCTGCTTGGTCCGCTCCTGCACCTGCCGGTCGAGGTCGTCGCGAATCGCCTGGAACCGCGAGGTCATGTCGTTCATGGCCTCGGCCAACTCGGCCATTTCGTCGTCCGTATTCAGTCCGATCCGGTAGTTGAACTGTCCGCCTGCCACGATCCGCGAGCCGTTGATCAGCACGCGCAAGGGGCGAAAAACCCATTGATAGAACAGTTGCAGGCCGAGGGCAAAGATCAACGGGCCCGAGATGCTGACGACCCAGGTTCCCACGATCAGCACGCGGTACTGGTTGCGCACCTCGACCGCCGACCGTTCCAGTTTCTTGTGGAGATAGCTGGGCAGATCCACCACCAGTTGCTGCAAGTTCTCCAGTTCCCCGTCCAGAAGATCAACTTTGACGTTGTTCAGGATCCAGTCCTGGTCGTGATTGGCCTCGCGCACCCGGGCCATGGCCGCCTCGATCTTCCGGACGGTCTCCCACTCCTGCTCGTTGTCGGCGATCGGCGAGCCGTCTTCGATCTTGCGATCCAATTGGCCGCAATAATCGTTGAGCGTGTTCTCGACGTCCTTGAACTTGGCGGCAAACTCGTCGCGAACCATCCACGCGCGCAACGAGATCCCATCCGGGTCCGCATGGGGAAAGCGTTTGGCGCGCAGTCCGCGGAGCTCACTGAGCTCCATGCGCAGGTCGCCCACCTGTTGGCTTAGCTCGGCCGCCAACGGCAACTCCACCGCGCGCCAACTCAAATTCTTGACCAGGCTACGGTAGGCGTAGGTCGCGTACAGGCCGCTGCCCGACAAGATGCCTAAGAGCAACAGCAACAGCCCGAGCACGACGAGAAACTTGACCCGAAGTGGCCACTCGCGAAGCAACGGCGACCTCCTTGTCGCAACCCGGCCGGCGAAAGCGGTTTCCTAACCAAAGCGGCTCCTGACTGAGCCGTGAGAGTGTAGCATGCTAGCCCGGTTCGAGACAAGAATGAATGCTGAATGCAGAATGATGAATAAAAGATTAACGCCACCCACCCCTCCATCCCCTCCATCCCATTACACGCCATTTACCGATTCTGCCACCTTAGCCATTCATCATTCATCATTCATCATTCATCATTCATCATTCATCATTCATCATTCATCATTCATCATTCATCATTCATCATTCATCATTCATCATTCA
>JBDKTH010000881.1:0-22935 GCA_039680305.1 Thermoguttaceae bacterium
TCTCCCGGGCCACCAGTCGCGACTGTGATCTGGAGCATCTGGCCCTCTGGGCGCTCAAGAAAGGGATCGCCGTCGTGGCTACCGGCGACTTCACCCATCCCGGATGGTTCGCCGAGATTCGGGAAAAACTCGTCCCGGCCGAGCCGGGATTGTTCCGCCTGCGTCCGGACTTGGAGCAAGAAGTCGCCCGGCAGGTGAACCGGCCGGTGGACAGCGGCGTGCGTTTCATCCTCGAAGTGGAGATCTCGACGATCTACAAGAAGGACGGGCGCACACGCAAGGTGCACCACTTGATCTACGTGCCCGAGCTGGAACAGGCCCAACGGGTCAGTCAGAGTCTCGCACGGATTGGCAACCTGAACTCCGACGGCCGTCCGATCCTGGGGCTCGACTCGCGCAATCTGCTGGAGATCACGCTCCAGGCGGGCGACGGCGCGTATCTGGTCCCAGCCCACATCTGGACGCCCTGGTTCGCCGTCCTCGGCTCCAAGTCGGGCTTCGACACGATCGAACACTGTTACGGCGACCTGAGCCCCGAGGTCTTCGCCCTGGAAACCGGCCTTTCCTCCGACCCGCCGATGAACTGGCGTCTCTCGGGCTTGGATCGGTTCGCCCTGATCTCCAACTCCGACGCCCATTCGCCGGCCAAGCTCGGACGCGAGGCGTGCGTCTTCGATACGCCGCTTGACTACTTCGCCATGCGCGACGCGCTCAAGACGGGCCATGGCTACGGCGGCACGGTCGAGTTCTTTCCCGAGGAAGGCAAGTATCACCTCGACGGCCACCGCAAGTGTGAAGTGTGCCTGGAGCCCGAGGAGTCACGCCGGCACGGCGGCCTCTGTCCGGTATGCGGCAAGCCGCTCACGCTGGGCGTGATGTACCGCGTCGTTGAACTGGCCGACCGGCCCGAGAATCCCGAACCGCTTCCGGCGCGAGCGGCAAAATTCCGCAGTCTGATCCCCTTGGCCGAGGTGTTGGCCGAAATCCTCGGCGTCGGCCCCCAGACCAAGACCGTCGAACAGAAATACGAAGACCTGCTCACGCGGCTTGGCCCTGAACTGTTTATCCTCGATCGGGCCCCGCTCCAAGAAATCGCCCGGGCCAGCTCGCCGCTCCTGGCCGAGGCAATCCGGCGTATGCGCCAAGGGCGTGTGATCCGCCAGGGCGGGTATGACGGCGAGTATGGCGTGATCCGGCTGTTCACCGACGACGAATTGAAGAACCGCGATTCGGTCGGACGCCTGTTCGAGTTGCCCGAAGAACCGCACTCCGAGCCGGGGCGTGTCGCCCCGCAAACGATTGAGACACAAACAATCACAGTACCAACAGGGCGACACGTTCCGGCTCGAAGCAACGATGCCCCTGCTTCCGATAGCATCCTCGACCAACTCGACCCGGACCAGCGTGCCGCGGCCAAGGCGACGCAAGGCCCGGTGCTGATCATCGCCGGCCCGGGCACGGGAAAGACCCGCACGCTCACCCATCGCCTGGCCCACCTGATCGCCGATCAGGGCGTGCCGCCGGAAGAATGCCTGGCCCTGACGTTCAGCCGCCGTGCGGCCGGCGAGATGAGCGAGCGGCTCGAGCGACTCCTGCCCGGCCTGGCCGAGCGGGTGCCGGTGATGACCTTCCACGCCTTGGGCCTGTCGATCCTCCGCGAACATGGCACGCGTCTGGGCCTGCCCGTCTCGGTGCGAGTGGCCAGCGAGACAGATCGGTGCGACTTGCTCCAGCAGACGCTTTCGCTCTCCGAGCATGCGGCTGGCCAGTTGCTCGCCCGCATTTCCGGGGACAAGCGTCAGACGCCCGACGGCCAGCGGCCCGAAAAGGCCGAAGATGCCGAGGCGCTGGACGTGTACCAGCGGGAACTGCGGGCTCGCGGCTGGGTCGATTTCGACGACCTGATCCTTCTCCCGCTCGAACTGCTTCGCACGAATGCTGATCTGGTCCAAGCCCACCGTTCGCGCTACCGCTGGGTATCGGTCGACGAGTATCAGGACATCGACGGGGCCCAATACGAGCTAGTCAGACTGCTGGTGCCGGCCGACGGCAACCTCTGTGCGATTGGCGACCCGGACCAGGCGATCTACGGATTTCGCGGCGCCGACGTGGCCTATTTCCAGCGGTTCCACGACGATTTCCCCGGCGGCCGGACGGTCTGCCTGGCTCGCAACTACCGCTCCACGCAGACGATCGTCGATGCGGCCCTGCAACTGATCGCCCCGGCGAGTCTCTTGGACGACCGGCAGTTGGTGGCCCACGGTCTGGGCCCCGAGCAGGTCGAGATTCACGCCTGTTCGACCGATCGGGCGGAAGCCGAGTTCGTCGTCCACACGATCGAGCGGCTCCTGGGCGGTTCGACGTTCTTCTCGCTCGACAGCAGCCGTGTGGACACGCACGAAGGCGAATCGCTGTCGTTTGCCGACTTTGCCGTGCTGTACCGCACCGAAGCCCAAGCCGACGCCCTGGTCGAGGCCCTTCACCGCTCCGGCATGCCTTTTCAGCGACGCTCGCACTATCCGCTGGCCGATCAGCCGCTGGTGCAGACGGTGGTCCACGCGATGGTCGCCCACCAACAGGAGAGCCCCGCGGAGGCGTCGGTGCTCGAACGGTTGGAACTCGCGGCGGCAAACCTGCCCGAGCCCGACAAGGAGGCCGAAGCATGCCTCGTTGCTCTCCGCTCGCTGGCCGCACGCCACAGCAACGATCTGCCGCAATTCCTCTCGGAGCTGGCCTTGGGCGTGGACGTCGATCTCTGGGATCCCCGGGCGGATCGAATCACGCTGTTGACCTTCCATGCTTCCAAGGGTCTGGAGTTCCCCGTGGTCTTCCTGGTCGGTTGCGAAGACGGCGTCCTTCCGCTCCACTGGGGCGGCACGCCCGACGAGCAGTCGCTGGCCGAGGAGCGGCGTCTATTCTTCGTCGGCATGACCCGGGCTCAACAGCGTCTGATCCTGACTCATGCGCACAAGCGTCCCTGGCGTGGCAAGGTCCGCGAGCAGGCCCCCTCGCCGTTTCTCGACGACATCCAGCGTCAGTTGCTGGCCTTCCACCAGCACCGCGCCACTAAGAAGCCGGTCTCCACGGACCGTCAGCAGACCCTCTTTGACTGACCGCACTCAGAGCCGGGCCGTGGCAGCCCGAATCCTCCCGCGGCACGCCCCGGCTGGGACGGAGTTGTTGCATAATCAACATAGGCCCAGCAGCATGCCCCTTTGAGGAGGGGGTGGTCGGCAGCACGCAGCCCTCCCCCCGAGGCGTCTTGGCGGGCCTGCCGCCGTCGGCAACTTGCTTGACATAAGCTTGTTGGAGGTGCGAGAATCGGACTGTCAGCTTGTCTTCTTACCTTTCACGTCGAGGCACATGGTGAGCGTGTATCGTTGGCAGCAGGGTCTAGTTGGGGTGCTCCTGGCGTTGGTCGGCCTGTTCCAGGGGTGTGGCACCGGGGAATATGAGAATCGGCTCCAGCAGCGGGTAGCAACGATGGGCCAGGAGACGGCGTTTGCCGACTTCGGCACCCCGGTCCCGCTGCCCGACTCGACGCTCACCGTGAGCATGCCCAAGGAGTTTCAGCCGGCCCCTGCGAACGCCGATCCGAAGCGGTTGAAGATCCCCTTTGCCGAATTGCCGGAATGGAAGGCCACCTACGAAGGCGGCATCGAGGATTCGGCCAAGGGGAAGCAGCATTACTACTGCTACCTGGCCGTGGCCGCTGGGGACAACGATCCCGGGGCGGCCCTGCATGGCCGGGTCAATGCGGCCATGGCCGGCACGCCCGCGCCGGCCGACGCTCAAGTCCCCACGCCCAGCGGTAAGCAGGAGACGTGGCGCAGGTTCCGTGCCACGGGCAAGCAGGCTTTCTGGTATACCGAGGCGAACGGAACGGGCCGGCTCGCGGAAATGGATGGGCTCTTGGAGGTCTGGTCGCGCAAGGTGCCCGAGGGTAACTGCTGGGTGCTGATTGCCTGGCGGGTCCCCACGGTCAACGGCAAGGATTTCGTAAATCTCGACCAGAAGGGGCCCTTGATGGCCGGCAGCGTAACGGTGAAGAAATAAGACACAGTTCAAAGGGTACCGAACAACGGAGGTCGGCGATGCGATACGCCGGGGGGCAGTTGCCAGTGGCGGCGATTTTGCTGTTAGCGCTGGGCTGTTCGTCGGGGGACAGTCCGTCGCGAACTGCCTCCAGTGGAAGCGAGCCCGCGGCGCCGTCCGTGGTTGTCCCGCCGCCACCGCCGGCCGCAGGGGTCGCGCCCCTGGCCCCGCTTCCATCAGGAACGACGGGAACGTCGCTGACGCCCCCACCCCCGCTCGCAGGAACGCCCGAACCGCCGCCGACAACGTCGATCGGCCAAGCGGCAACGCCCGTGACTTTCTCGCCGTCGCTGACCGTCCCGCCAACGGCCCCCGGTACTCCGGCAATGCCAACCACGGCCAACGGCTCCCCGGCGACGACGGTTCCGGGGACTACGCCGAGCCCCGGGTCGACAGCCCCTTCGACGCCCTCGATGCCCCTGCCGACGCAGCCCGTCGCCCAACCCGCGGCCCAGCCGGACGGCGACCTGATCCGTCAGGCCCAGTTCGCCTTTGCCAGCGGCCGCGTGGAGCAAGCACTCGACTACTTGAGGGCCGCCGCGATCATCCGTCCTGAGGGCGAGGTGTTGAACAAGCTTCGCTGGTCGCCGGGCCTGAAACGCCCGTTGCTCCTGACCCGCTGGGGATTGGCGTTTTGCCAGGTTGGTGGCAAGTCGGCCGACGACCAGAAGAAGACCAGGGCGCAAGGGGGGACGCCGATCGCGGGAGGCACGCCCGTATCGGGAGGGACCCCCATTCCGGGAAGCACGACGAAGACCGAGGCAGACGCGGGGATGTGGCGACCCCTGGTCGGTCCACCACTGGTCCAAAAGCTAAGCGACCGGACAGGTGCCGAGGCATTTGGGATGTGGCTCGCTGAACTTGCCAAGAACCTGCCGCCACCCACTCAAGCGGCACCGGCCCTTGGGACCGCCATCCCGCCCTCGGGAACTGCGGGCCCCGCGTCGGGAACGATGGTGCCGGCCTCCGCGACCGCCGTTCCGTCCACGACCGCTCCCCCCACCGCGGTTTCCGGCCCCACGGCGATCGCTGGCCCTGGCATGGGCATCTCGCCCATGGGGATTCCTGCGGGCACGCTGTCAGGAAAAGTGGGGCTCGACATCCTCGACGCGACCGACTCGAAGCTTGCCCGCCAGAAAGCGCTTAGCGAAGGCATCGACGTGCTCGTGATCGCCGAAGCTTCAGTCCGAGCGGCGCGGGGCCGAACTCCAGGGCAGACGCACCTGGTGCTTCGGCTCATCGACGTTGAGGCCAATAGTGAGCTGTGGAGTTCGCCGCCGCTGAGTGACACGAAGGTCCGGACGGCTCAGGAAAAGGCCATGGGCGATCCGGTCGAGGAGCTGATCGCTGGCCTGCTGAGCGTCGTCGACCAACAGCTCCGACTGGTCGAGATCCCGCCGATCAGTCCTGAGGCGGCGAGGAGACGTGCGGAAACGCTCACCGCCCGGCCGACCGACAAGCCTCTGCCGGCGCTCATGGAGCTGCGTTACTATGCCGGAAAGAGTCTCCTGACTCCGCAAGAACTGTCGACCCAGTACAGCAAGCTGATTGGCCCGGACGACGGACCGCATCTGGCCCTGGACGCGGGGTCGGAACGCCTGGTGATCCTCCGCCGCTGGCTGCCGAAGTAGCACCGCGCAAAAAGACGGGAACGCCGCGAAGACGTTCCCGTGTGCAATTCTATGGCGATCGGCAGCAGAGACGGCTACCACTTCAGGCCGAATTGGTCGCCGCCGGTCGAGCGGCCCACGCCGCCACGCAGCGGTCCGGTCGGCTTCTGCTTCTTCGGCGGGGGCGGCAGCTCGGGTTCTGCTTCCGGCTTCTCGGCCTTCGGGTCTTCCCTGGGGATCAGACTCTTCATCGAGAGGCTGATCCGTTGGGCCTCGGGGTCAACCGACAGGATCACCACGTCGATCTCCTGGCCCTCTTTGACCACGTCGCTGGGACGCCAGACCCGCTTGTGCGACAGCTCGGAGATGTGGACCAGGCCTTCAACGCCCGGCTCCAGCTCGACAAACGCCCCGAACTCCATCAGCTTGGTGACTTTGCCGTGGGCCGTGCTGTTGACCGGATACTTGCGATCGACGTTCGTCCACGGGTTCTCCATCAGCTCGCGGTAGCTCAGGCCGAGACGCCGTGTTTCCGGATCGATCTTCTGGATCCTGACCTGGATCTGCTGGCCTTCGTGGAGCATCTCGCTGGGGTGCTTTACCCGAGCCCAGCCGAGCTGGCTGACGTGCAACAGGCCGTCGACGCCGCCCAGATCGACAAAGGCGCCGAAGTCCATGATCTTGCGCACTGTGCCCTCACGCACCTGGCCGACCTCCAACGTTTCCCACAGCTTCTGCCGGTTCTCTTCCTTCTCGCGTTCCAGCACGGCGCGGCGGCTGAGCACGAGGTTGCGCCGCTCGGGATTGGCTTCGGTCACCACGCAGGTGAACTTCTCGCCGACGAACTGGGCCAAGTCCTCCACCCGGTACAGGGCGATCTGACTGATCGGGATAAACCCGCGGAGCTTGTTCACCTCGCATTCCAGGCCGCCCGTGTTCTGTCCGGTGACCCGGGCATCGACGAGCATCCCCTCTTCGATCTCCGACCAGTCGCCGACCTCGGCCGCGGAGTGGGGGAGCGACAGCTCGTAGATCCCCTCCTCGGGCAGGAAGCGGACGACACGGACCTCGACATTGCTGCCCGGTTCGGGCGGCTGAGGGAACTGACGCAACGGCACCACGCCCTGCTCCCGGCCGCCGAGTTCCACGAACACGTCGTCGCGACGCACGGCGACCACGCGCCCGGCATAGCGTGCTTCGGTCTCCAAGGCGGTCTGCTTGGACACCGCCTCGCCCACGGTCATCAGGTCGTCAATGCTCGCGTTGCCCAGGGCGGCCTGAAGCTCGTCTTCCAGTTCCGGCGACAGCTCGGCACGGAGGTTGGGTAGCGGCACTCGCTCACGCCGACCGCCAGTAGCCGCCTTGGGGCCGATCGGTTCAAGGGCCTCTTCGGCCTCTGCCAGGATCGGCTCGGCGACTTCTTCCATCGGCGGGGCCTGCTTCACCGGCTTGGGCTCCTCGACACGCGGTGTCTCCGCGACGGGAGCCGGCGAGGGCGCCGCAACCGGGGGCTGGGCCGGGGGAGGTGGGGGGGCAACCGGCGGCTCGGCCGCCTTCGGCGCCGGTTCGGCCGGGGCACTGGCCTTTTCCGGCTCCTGCGATTCTGGGGAGGTCGGCTTCTTCGGCCGAGCGTGCTTGCTGACGATCGGGATCCAATCGCGCCGCGGTTTCGGTCGATAGGCGGCAGGGTCGCGCTGCGAGCCGATGAGAATGCGGCGTCGCTCGGAACTCGAGCCCTTGTCGCCCGCCTCGGACGAGGCTTCGGGAGGATTGGACGGGGATTCGCCGCTGGTTTCCGGCAGGTCGGGCCGATCGTTCGGGTCGCTACTCATTCCTGAAGATCCTTAAGGCTTCGAGCGTTGCTCACTCGATGGCTCGGAAAATTCGAATCCCACAATTCTAACAGAGCCCCCGGCCAGACTCCAAGAGCCCGCAACCGTCCCCCGGGCCGTTTTTCGCGATCTAGCCGGCCCGGTCGGTCGGATATTCATTAGGGGGGGTAGGCATTGGACGAGGCAACGTTTATCGAGCAGAATAGATGGGAAGGGTTTTCTGGATCAAACGAGGCAAGCAATGGCGTTTCAGTTTCTCTGTCCCCAGGGACATCTCTTGCAGGGCGAGGAGTCACAGGCAGGCATGCAGTGCCAATGCCCATACTGCCAGAGCCTGTTCCTGATCCCTCCGCCCAACCCACCTGCCCCGCCCACTTTCCAACCGCCCCCGGCCTTCCAGCCACCGCCCAGTTACCCACCCCCCGGCTCCTATCCGCCGGGAGGAACGCCAGCAGCTGGGGGGGACGCCAGCAGCGTAGCGCCCGAGGTCGGGCAGTCGGGCGTAGCGGTCCCGACCTTTGCGCCGTCGGGGGGGCCGCCGGCGATCGTGCATATCCTCTGCCCTACCGGACACAAACTGGAGACGCCTCGCGAGATGCTCGGCCAAGATGCCTTGTGTCCCTACTGCCAGATCCAGTTTCGCCTCCGCTACGAAGACTCGCTGGAGTATCGAAAAGAGCAGGCCGAGGAGATCGAGCGACGAGAACGCCGCTTGGCCAAGCTCTGGCTGCAGTGGTCCATCGGCATCGCTGTGGTCGTGGTCCTCGGCGTGATCATCCTGAGCGTGCTGGCGGCCTCGCTCTAGGGCAGCCACCTTTGACGGCAGGAAATCCTTGCAGGATTCCCTGCTCGGATTACACTGGAACTCCGCGCGATGGCGACCCCGCTGTTAGGGGACGCCAAGTCCGATTGAGGGCCATTGAGTGTCGGCAGCAGAAATCCAAGAACTCTGGTAAGCAATGACTGAGAGCGTACGATTTCGCCTCCTGTTGGCAGCGGGAATTCTTATGGGGGTGTTGGCGGCGGCAAAGCAGGCTTCCGCCGTGAGCATCTTGTTCGTAGGCATGGATCCCACCCCAACCTACGCTGCTGACGGAGCGGCCTACGCCTTTCTCCGTGATCGCTTCTACTACGCCCAGGTCGATTACGTCCAGGCGTCCGTCGCCACGACCGCCTCGGCCAATGGCTACGACTTGCTGGTCATCTCCTCGACGCCCGGTTCGGAACACATCCGCGACAAGTGGGACACCATTCGCACGGGAATTCTTAACTGGGAACAGGCAGTGACCGACGACGACGGGAACGAGTTCATGATGGCCGACTCGCTGATCCCGGTGGCGGCCGATCCAGTCCAGATCGACATCACGAACACTTCACACCCGATCACCGCCGGTTTTGCCGCCGGGACGATCAACCTCACCACGAGGAATGCATCGGTCTACTTTGCCAATACGCTGGGAGCAGGCGTTGTAGCGGTCGGCACTCAGACCGGCGAGCCGGCCAATCAGGCGATCCTGGCTGCCGATGTCGGCGATCAGCTCCGCGACGGCAGCCTCTCGCCGAATCGTCGGGTGATGTTCCCCATGGACGATGGCACGTTTAGTGCGCTCTCCGCCGACGGACTCCGGCTGTTTGGCCAAGCGGCGCAGTGGGCAGGAGACCTTGAGAAGCCGGTGCTGTTGCGCTACACGTTTCCCACGACCGCTGCCGCGGAGACGGGGCCCGGTTTCGGCCCGACCACCGTCGCCCCGCTGCTCGACGCCAGCTATGAGATGGCCGTCAAGGACACCGCGGGGAACATTACGATTGAGATCTCCAACCCGGGGGCCAGCTATGCCACTCCCGTGCTTCGGGTCGATCCCAACGGGAATTCCGCGAGCCTCGTCGAGGCGGTTGCCAACGACAAGTATTTTGAGTTCTCCTTGGCCCCGTTGCCGGACGCGGCGCTGAACCTCGCCGGACTCGAGTTCGATGTAGCATGTGGCGGGGGCGGGACGCGTGGTTGGGGGCTGTTTTCCAGCGTCGACGGTTTCTTGAACGCCATCGCCACCTCGACCATCCCCACGATCCGCCCCAACTTTACGCATGTCGTCGCCGACCTGCGCGCTGCTCAGTTCCAGGATTTGGCCGGGCCGATCACCTTCCGCATGTACGTCTTCAGCGGAAACACCGGCGCCACGGTCGAGTTCGACAACTTCGAACTGGTCGGCATGGCCGTCCCCGAACCGGCGACGGTCAGCCTCGCGTTGTCGGCCCTGCTCGGCCTGGCGGTCTGGCGCAGGCGGCGGAGCATGGCCGCCTAGGGCCGCCGCCGAAGGTGTTCCGACAGCGATTCCTTCTTCGTTGCTTCTCGCTGTGACTGAAGTGTCCGGTGACCGCCGCTCCTTGGAGAGTTCTGCCATCAACAGCATTGATAGCACGATTCTCCAGTTTGTTCCTGGACAGGCCCTTTGAAAAACGCCACGCGGGGCATTTCCTACACCGGTCCCCGTCCCTGGATGGGCGACCGTCAGTCGAGGGCCGATAGAATGAGAGGTAGGAATCGCTCCGGCGGTTTCCGACGTGGTTTCATCGCACAAGAGGAGCCAGAACCCTGGAGGGGCCGGTCGCGTCTCGCCAGGCGATCACCAAGGAGGAGAGCCATGCCAGATTATGAGTACGAGTGCATGCAGTGTCACTCTGAGTTCACCCAGCATCAGAGCTTCGAGGAGCACGACCAGCACAAGCAGGTCAAATGCCCGAAGTGCAACAGCAAGAACATCAAACAAGTGATCACCCCGGCGTTCGCCAAGACCGCGAAGAAATCTTGAGCGATCGACGCCACACAGGGATGAGCACGAGGGCCCCTAGTGCCCAGAGCACACCGGTGGCTGGCTCGGGAACGCTGTAGAGGGCGTAGAGGTATGAACCGCTGCTCGCCAGATCGTTCCAGTAGCCGGAGGTATACAAAGTCCCGTAGTTTTCCCCGCGGTTTCCGTTCGGTTCGCCCGTGTTCCATCGCGTGAAGTCCAAGGGCGAGCCATCGATCCACTGCCAGCCTGCGGCCGGTTCCTGTGCGGAGGTCGCCTCGCGGTCGGTAAGTCCGAGCCAGACGCTCTCGGTCGGGCGCAGGTTCGCCATCAGCCAATCGAGCATGGCTTGGCTATGGATCGAGGCCAGGGTGAAGCCATAGTATTCGCCCACGCTATTGGCCTGCTCCCAGGTCATGCGCGTGGGGGAAAGAGCATAGAACAGACCATCGGGCCCCTGAAGCCACCTGGTCGGCGCCACGGGAAAATCGTCGGGCTTGGTCGTTCGCTCGACCAGACCGTTGCGCAGAGTGCTGACGCCGTTGGCGTCATTCCACAAGCCGTTGGTCTTTCCGGTGGTGCCGTTATAGGTCGGGTTTAACTCGGCATGGTCTTCCGCGGCCCCGGCGTTGTTCGGCTCGCCACTTTTCCAGCCGACGAAGGTCGAGGAGTCGCCATCGGCCCAGACCCAACGGCCCGGGGGATCGCTGCCGGGATCGCCGCTCTGCCAGACATCCTGGTAGCCGATCCAGCCGCTTCCCACGCTGAGGGCCACCCAATCGTTTTCAGCGGCGTTGTTGATCGTGGTCAGGTGACCGCCGAGTTCCTGGGCTCGGGTCTCGGAGTCGGCCCAATTCAGCGTGGTGTCCAGACGCGAGTAGAAGTGTCCAGTGTCCTTGTTGTAGAGCCAGCCCTGGTGCGAGACTTGCCGCTCGACAATCCCTTGGAGTTCGGTTGCCTGCGAGCTGTTGCGCCAAGTGCTGTTATCCGCCAATTCCACGTAGTTCTCGTCCGTGCTGCTCGTCGGTTCCCCCGACTGCCAGTTGCGATACGCGGCGGTGGAACCGCTTGACCAGACGAACGCCCCCTCGCTATCGCGGTCGTTCAGGCCGATCCACTTGCTTCCGCTGCTCACAAAGGTGGTCTGGAGATACGTGTTGACCTCGGCATTGGCCACACTGGCCAGGTTGCCACCCCACATCTGCGCCACGCCTTGCGCCATTTCCCAGGGCAAGGTCGGCGTCACGGCATAGGCCAAGCCGGTGCCCGGCCGATAACGCCATGTGGCGGAACCGGGATCGCTAATCGTCTTGGAAAACTCGACGATCCCCCGGGCCGTGGCCGCGCTCCCCAGATCCTTCCAGGCATTCGCCGTATAGTCGAGATAGGCGTAGTCCTCCGCGTCACCACCGTTGGGTTCACCGGCCGCCCAGTTCACGTAGGTGGCGCCGGCGTCGCCAGCCACCCAGGACCAGGTGCCCTCAGAATCCTTGTCGGTGAAGCCGATCCAACAGTTGCCGTAATAGGGGTATCCCCGCAAGAAGGCGTGTTCGGCGGCCGTATTGACCGTCACCAGACGTGCGCCGACTCTGACGGCCTCGGCATCGGCCTGCTGCCAGGTCTTGCCGCTGTCGGTTCGCGCGTAGAGATGTCCCGTGCCGCCGGTGGCCGAATAACGCCAATCGTTGAGTCGCAGGCCTGCCAAGGCCTCGCGACCGCCCGCCATTGCCACGACAACCAATACCCAGCAAATCCCCGGTTTCATGGCCGTTTCCCCCGCATGCTAACGCCACGATACTCCCAATCGTATGGATGTGGCCTCCGGACACTAGAATAGTCGGGGGGCGCGGCGTCTACAAGCTTTGAGGCGGTCGGACCGCGTTTCAACCCGCTACACAGAGGGGGTAATTGAGAGACTGTGGCGATACGATGCAGCTTGGGCCAAGATGCTACCGCATCTGCCCCGACTGGAGCGATTCCCAGCGGGCCCGCTGCTCGGAAGTCAAGACGCGCAGGGCCTGTTTGCGTGCCTCGCCAAACAGCACGTCCCGTTTGCGAGTCCGCTCCTGACGGGAAGCGGTCTTCGCACGCTGATCAAGCTGGTCCAAGGCCTGCTTGGTGGACCGAGACAACTCGTGGAGTTGTTGCCGTTGGTTTGGCGTGAGCGTCAAGCGACTGGCCACCTCGGGCAGCAAGAGGGCGTCGGCCCCAGGAGAATGTGCCAGCATTGTTCGAATCTGTTCGAGATCGGCCTGGCTTGGACGCTCGGGAGAGGACGTGTCGCGAGTCGCAGCAGCGGGAGGTTTCCCTGGCTCCTCCGACGATCGCTCCACCGGGAGAAATCGTCTCGACGGTCGAGGAGAACTGCTGGCGTTGTCATGCGTCCCGGCCGAGCCAGGCCAGTCGACCAACTGCTCAACCCCCAACTTGTCCCAGCCGAACATCACGCCAACGGCCGTCAGCGGCGCGGCAATGACCACAGCCAGGATGAAGATGAGCACGCCGACCATTGCCCCGCCCGGCATCACGTGCTGATACATCGCCAGCCAAGACACTTTCTCCATCACCGGCGGACTGACTTCCAATTCCCGCAATCGCTGGAGCCCCAGGCGATAGGCGAGCGACTGGCCCTCGTCGGGCTGCGGATCGTCGTTGCCCACGCGTTGGACGTTGGCTACCCGCACTTCATAGCAGCCCATCTTGGTTCGCAACCGGACAACCGCGTCGACCTCTACGCCCGACTCCTCGCCGATCAAGATGCAGAATCCGCCGCTCGACTCGTCGACGATCCTGGCGCGAATCTCCTTGCGTCCGACGAGGAACACCGAATCGGACTGCAGATGGACGGCGGCAAAACGCCAACCCCGGCGGCGATCGCGCCCGGCAGGGTTTGGCTGGTCGGTAGTCATCGCAACCTCCGGCTGGTTCTGCGCACTCCCCCTGCAGAATCATAGCACCAGAGTCGCAACCACGCTTCGCCGTGTGCCTGCGGCCTTTACCCCTGCAACGTGCTCACGAGACGCAGGCTGTGGAAAAAGATGGCCAGCACGCCGACCACGGCCAGGATGTTTTTGATCTGGTCCATGCGGTAGCTGGAGGTGTCGACGGGAGCGGTTGTGGCGATTGCAGTGGGCGGAGCGGTTGTGCCGTAGGGGGCAGCGGCAATAGGCCCGGCGGCCGTGGCTGGCTGAGGGCCGGCGACCGGTCCCGGCGCGACCCGCGGCGCGGCTTCAGCCACCGGCGGAAGCGTGCGCCAGCCGTTGTCCTGCGGCGAGGCGGGAACTGCCGGTGGCGAAGCGGCGGGAGCCGCCGGGGCCGGGCTCGTGCTGATCGCCGCATAGGGCAGTTGCGGTGGCTGCGCCGGCACGGTTACCCCTTCGACGTTCACCCGTGGCTCAAGTTGCTGGGGCGGTTGCTGGGCGAGCATGGTTCCCCCAGGCACGAGTTGGGGAAAATCACGGGCCAGCGGGGTCAAGAACCAGCGGACCCGGCCGCAGTAGCTTCCCGTGGTGCGTCCCCGGGCCGTGCCGAACAACACCCCGGCCAACTCGCCGCGGCTGTTGAAGATTGGTCCGCCCGAGTCGCCCTGTCGCGCCCCGGCCGAAAGTTCCACCATTTCAAAGGGCAGATTTGCGCCGGGCGAGACATACTCCGTGCAGCGGCCGGTCACCGCGCGATACGAATCGCTGCCGTAACCGGCGATCGTCAACGATTCGCCGAGTCGCGGCGCCTCGTGGGCAAGCGTCACCGGCGGCACGCGGGGACGCCAGATCGCCAACGCGGCCAGGTCCCAATCGCGGTCGGTGCGTAGCACGGCGGCCGGCGAGCGCAGGCCGTCGGGAAAGACGACCGTGATCTGGCCTGTGGCTTCGCAGACCACGTGCCAATTGGTGATCACCAGACCATGGGTCTGGTTGATCGCCACCAGAGAGCCGGAGCCCAGCGACATGCTGTCGCGTGCGGGGGCGATCACCCGGACCACGGCCGGATGCGGCGTGCTTTGAGCCCAGGGGCTCAGGGCCGTCCAGCCGTTGCTCCAGGCCGGAGCATTGCCCGGCGGCGCTGGGCTACCCCATGCGGCGGTCGCCATCCAAAGGACGATCGCCGCGCCTAAAACCAGTTTCGGAACCCCAGGGGAGCGGCGCGGATGCGATTCGGCAGCGGTTCGGAAACAGATTCGCAGCAGTGGTTTCACACCTGTTGTCTCACTTCGCCGTTGCGTGAGTGACACCTCGGCGGCGAGCTTCGTTGGCCATGATCCGTCGAAGCAACTCTCGCCGCAGTCGTTCCAACTCCACGGTCTTCGATGACTTTTTGATAGGTTCCATGGCTTTTTAGGCGGCGATCGGTCGACCGCCCTTCAGGTCCTCGGCTCGAGCAGGGAAGTCCTGGCCGGCGTGATGCGCGTCCTTCAACCGGCGAAGCTCCGCCCGAAAGGCGTCTTCCACCAGTTTGGTCAGCGTGAGCCGAACGGGGTAGCCAGCCAGGAACACGGCTGCGTCGCGGGCCTCCTCCAAAAGGTCTGCCGGCAGGTAAAGCGTCGCCCGCACTCTCCGTGAGGTCGACGCGGTGTCGCGGATGGGCACAGTAGCGTCTCCAACTCCGTCATCAGGTGTAAATCCGGGCACACAGGGCATGAAACGTCTTACGTTTTCCTACCTTGGAAGCACTTTCGGACATTTGTCCCGCCCAAGCTCAATCGCCATCCAAGCCCTGGCCTTACCTTGCGTGACGTCACATCTTTCGGTAATCGTTAGATTCACCCACCCGTGTGGTCCGCTTGAACTAAGTCACCGAGAGGGAGATGACGGGCCAAGAACAGCATCCTTGGGGACAAGAAGTCCCACCGGCGAGAGGAGGCGAGCCCGCACGACCCGCCTTACAGGCATTTCCCGCCCGCCACAATTCTCAGACGATTCCGGTGCCGGATCTCCGAGGCGGTTTCATTGTATCGGTTGCGACGCCTCAGAGGGGGTGTGGAGCGTGAGGCGCGGAGCGAGAGGCGACAGGAACTTCTGTCCCATTTGAGAGAGGAAGGCTATGCCGCCCGCGGCTCGCGGTGCTTCCAGGCGGCGGCCTCTTCGCCGTCCAGACGCAGGGTGAGGCATTTGGCGCTGCCGCCGGCTTTGACGAACTCGCCGAGCGGGGTCTCCCGCGTGGCGAACCCCTGGGCTTCGAGTTGCGCGTGCAACTGCGGACAACCGACGTTCGTGAGCACGGTGCGTCCGACAACCACGGCGTTGCAGGCAAAATGCCGCGCCTCGGCCTCCTCCACGGCGATCAGGTTGGGCACCAGTTGCTTGAGCACTCGTTGGCCGTACTCGTCGAACGCCGCCGGGTAGTAGATCGCCGTGTTGACATCCAACGGACAGAAGCACGTGTCGAGGTGGTAGTAATAGGGATCGACCAGTTCCAGCGGAATCACCCGGCAGCCGAGCAATGCGCCGACCCGTTGGTGCCCGCGAGCATCGCTGCGGAGGCGATAGCCGGCAAACAGGGTGTCGCCGCAGAACAGGGCATCGCCGGCCCCTTCGAAGTTCAACTCGCCCGGCAAACGCTGGACGCGGAACCCCTGGGCGCCGAGCCATCGTTCGTTATGCGGCTCTTCCCCTTGACGCTCCGGGTGACGGAAGCGGGCCAGAATCGCCCGATCGCGATGGACCAGCGCCGCATTGGCCGTGAAGACCATATCCGGCAGTCCCGGCACCGGCGTCAAACACGAAACCTTCGCCCCGGCCTGCTCCAGCGCGTGCCGCAAGGCATACCATTGTTCGACGGCCAGATGCCGATCGCACCCTCGCCGCCGATCCATCCAAGGGTTGATCTCGTAGTCGATCCCGTAATGCTCGGGCGAACACATCAGAATGTGCGGTTGTCGGTCCATGACCATCGCTTGCAGGAGGGGAGGTTGGGAAGTGGTGAAGGGGGCGGAGGATTTGGGATTTGGGATTTGGGATCTGGGATCTGGGATTTGAGATTCGAGATTCGAGATTCGAGATCTGAATCTTGAACCCGAACCGTGAACGCTTACGTCTTCGCCGCTTCCACGGCCGCCAGTTCCTCGGTCAACACCCGCAGAAATGGTTCGACGTCGGTCACCAGGCCCACGGTCTGGAACGAGCCTCGGTCGGCCAGTTTGATGGCCGTCGAGGGGTTGATGTCGACACAGACCACCTTGACCCAGGCGGGCAACAGGTTGCCGACGGCCACCGAATGCAGCGTGGTGGCGATCATCAGACAGTAGGTGACGCCATGGAGCTTTTCCCGCATCCGCTTCTGGGCTTCGAGCACGTCGGTGATCACGTCGGGCAGCGGGCCGTCGTCGCGAATGCTGCCGGCCAGGACGTAGTCGACTCCGTGGCGGATGCATTCAACCATGATGCCGGAGGTGAGGATCCCGGTCTCCACGGCCGGGCGGATGCCGCCGGCCCGACGGATGCGGTTGATCGCGCGGAGGTGGTGCTCATGCCCCGTTTCGGCCAGCCCGCCCTTGTCGAGATATACGCCCAGGCTTGTGCCGAACAGCGACTGCTCGATGTCGTGAGTGGCCAGGGCGTTGCCGGCAAACAGCACGTCGACATAGCCGCCGCGGATCAACTGACAGAGCGACTCGCCGCTGCCGGTGTGCACGATCGCCGGGCCGCCGACGAGCAACGTCTTCCCGCCCGAGGCCCGATTCTTGACCAGGTCGCGGGCAATCTCGCGGATCGCCACGCCCTTGGGCTTTTCCGTCGACACGCTGCTGGCCATGAACTCAAACGGCTGGGAGTCGCGCGGCCGGTCCTCGGGAAACACGCGTACGCCGGTGTGCCCGATCACGATCCGGTCGCCCACGCGAACCTCGTTCATGGCCACGCATCGGGCATGCGCGAGGTCGCCGGCGATCAGGATCCCGCAGTCCATCTCCTGATCGTCGACTTCGATCCAGCGGCCGCCCAGGCGAACCTCGGTCCGCTGATTGGTCGTGCTATAGAACCCTTCGGGAAAGGCCCCGGCAATATCGGCCGGCGTGAACCGGCAGTCGGTCGTGGTCGTTGGCACGGCCCCATGATCGGCGATCTGGGCCAGGATTCGCTGCAAGCCGTCGTCGTTGTCCGCCCGGACTTCGACCAACGCGTAGCTCGGATCGCTCCGCGCCTGGCCGATGGCAATCTGTTTGATTCGGAAGGTGCCGCCATTGATCGAGATGGTGTCGAGGATCTTTGGCAGGATCAGACTATCGATGATGTGCCCGCTGATCTCGACATCTTCGACTCGGGCACCGTTGGCTAGCCCTGTGACCATCGCAAGCCGCGACCGTGGATCGCGTCCCAAGAGCCCGCGACGCTAGTGAGTCGCATCGCGCCACGACACCCAATCGTGACCCAGAATGCGATCAATGCTCGCCGCTCTATGATTGTATGGTCTGAAGGGGGAAACCGGGAATACGAGAGAAATACGAAATCCGAACCATCAGATTCCCGCTTTGGTATCCATTCCGTATCTCGTGTTTCCGGGTTCTACTCCTCTGCCGCTTCGCGGATCAGCTTCCACGCTCGTTCGACATGCCGTCGCTGGACATTCGTCTGGCCGATCGACATGCGGAGCGTCAGTTTGTCGGCCAACCGTGTGTGGCTCAGGAACATTTTCCCCGATTGGTTGATCCGATCAAGGATTCGCTGATTGGCCTTGTCGCCGCCACGATGACGGAAGCAGACCAGGTTGAACGGTGCTGGTGCAGCTAGCTCAAACCGGGAATCGCCTTGAACCCAAGCGGCGAACTCCTGGGCCAGGGCCACGTGCTCGCGGACCCGCTGCTGAAGTCCTTCGACGCCGAACGAGCGGATGACGAACCAGAGTTTGAGTGCTCGGAACCGTCGGCCCAACGGGACCTGCCAATCGCGGTAGTCGATCACCGCGCCCGACTGGGTCGCCTGATTCTTCAGATACTCTGGCAGGATGCTGAGTGTGCGGATCAACTCGGCCCGGTTGGCCACGAAGAAGCAGTCGCAGTCGAAATTGGTGAACATCCACTTGTGGGGATTGAATCCATAACTGTCGGCCAATTCCAATCCCTTGTGCGTGTGGCGGAACTCCGGGCAGAGCGCCGCCGTGCCAGCCAGGGCCGCATCGACGTGCAGCCAGAGGTTGTGCTCGCGGCAGATCCGACCGATCTCCGGCAACGGATCGATCGCCGTGGACGACGTCGTACCCACCGTGGCACAGACGAATGCCGGAATGCGTCCGGCCGCTTTGTCGGCGGCAATCGCTTGGGCCAGCCGCTCCGGGCGCATGGCGTAGTGCTCGTCGACATCGATCGCCCGCAGATTGTCGCTCCCCAGGCCGGCGACACGGATCCCCTTTTCGACCGACGAGTGGGTCTGCGTGGAAACATAAGCCACCAGCGAGCCATCCGCACCGAGCCGATTGCTGCGGCCGCCGGTTGCCCGTTCCCGGGCTGCGAGGATCGCACACAGGGCCCCGGACGACGCCGAATCCTGAATCACGCCGCCGCCGGTCGAGGTCGACTTGAAATGCGCGGGCAAGGCCAGCATGTCCACGACCCAGTCGAGCACGTGGGTTTCCAGTTCCGTGCACGCCGGGCTGGTCGCCCAGAGCATCCCCTGCACCCCCAGTCCCGCTGAGAGCAACTCACCCAGGATCGAGGGGAACGAATTATTGGACGGGAAATAGCCAAAGAAATTGGGGGACTGCCAATGCGTGAGCCCCGGCATGATGATCTGGTCAACATCCTGAAGGATCGCGTCAAACGACTCACCTTTTTGCGGCGGCTCCTCGGGCAACTTCGCCCGGACTTCTCCCGGTTTCACCTGAGCCAACACGGGATACTCTTCCACCCGCTCCATGTAGTCGGCGATCCAGTTGACGATTTCGTTTCCCCAGTGTCGGAATTCATCAGGCGTCATCATGGGCATGGTCATCCGCTAGGCAATCATTTCGAGATCACGAGCCAAGCCCGTATTATAGCCGATTCTACCCTCCTGGTGACAGAACGGCCGCATCTTCGTTTAGCCCAGGCACTTGTGCCGGGCGTCGGTCGTCCCCGCAATACCGGCCCCCGCGGGTTGCGGCTCCTCACCCCAGGGGTACAATAAGGGATTACCGATTGTCATCTCCTCCCAACCGTTCGCTCCGATGCCTTCACACCCGTCTCCCCGCCCTCTCGAATTGCTCGCCCCGGCCGGCGACTTGACCGCCTTGGAAGCTGCCCTGGAGGCAGGGACCGATGCCGTCTACTTCGGTCTGACCTCGCTCAATGCGCGTCGCCGGGCCAAAAACTTCCACCAGGACGAGTTTGCCCAGGCCGTGGAAAAGGCCCACGCCCGTGGGGCGAAGGCTTATCTGACCCTCAACATCGACCTGGCCGAACGCGAGGTCGGACAAGCGGCGAGGATCCTGGAACTGGCCCGGCAGTGTCGAGTGGACGCGGTTCTGGTCCGCGATCCGGCCTTGTTGGCCCTGCACTCGCACTTTCCGGAATTGGAGTTCCACTTCAGCACCCAGACCTGCATGGCCAACAGCGCCGACGTGGCCGCGGCCGGGGAGTTGGGGGCCCGCCGGGTGGTCTTGGCTCGGGAACTGACGCAGGCCGAGATCGCCGCCGCCTCGGCCGTGCCCGGCGTCGAAACCGAGGTCTTCGTCCAAGGAGCCTTGTGCTTCTGCATTTCCGGACGCTGCCTGCTGTCCAGCTGGGCCGGCGGTCGAAGCGGCAACCGGGGTTCCTGCACGAGCCCTTGCCGCGTGCCCTGGAGCATCGACGACCAGCCTGCCGATACGCCCCTATCGATGCGCGACCTGGCCCTGGTCAATCGTCTGGACGCTCTTCGTCGTGCTGGCGTGACCGCCTTGAAGATCGAAGGCCGGCTGAAAACGGCCGCCTGGGTGCGCAAGGCCGTGTCGCTCTACCGGCGTGCGCTCAGTGGCGAAGATCCCGAGCAGTTGCTGCCCGAGGCGCGGGAACTGGGCGGCTACACGGGCCGCGACGTGACCTCCGGCTATCTCGACGGTCAGCGTGATCAACTGACCGGCATGGCCGGGCGCGAGAGCAGTTCCACGGCCGAACCCGGGGCCGCTGCGTCCTCGCAAGACGAAGCGCCCACGGATGCCACATCCGCGGACGAGGCCTCTGCCGAAGCCGCGCCGACCTACGATCTCGACGTCCTGATCGAGCCGCGCGGGATTGTCTTCCACTGCCGATGCGGCGGGATCGAGTCCGAGTGGACCATGCCCAAGACGGTCGTGCACCGCAAGAACAGGGCGGTCACCGTCGGCCAACTGTTGTCGTATCTCTCCGAGGTGCCGATCAAGGGCTATGTGCTTGGGCAAGGAGCGGCCAGTGATTTCGACTTTCTCATGGTCCCCCGCGCAGTCAACGCCTTGGTGGAACGCATCTGGAGCGTGATCCGCCAATCGCAAAAGGCGCCGGACGAACAGGTCCGCGTCGACCTGACGCCCGAGGTCCGCCAACTGCTGGAAGATCGCCAACCCGCAGAGGCCAACCGCCTGACGCTGGGCGACCACCCCAACCGCGTGCGTCTGGAGGCCAGGGCCGTTGCGGGCTTCATGAAACACGTCCGATCAGGCGGACTGATCGTCGAAGGCGCTCGCGCCGAGGGGCTCGACAAGCTGCGGGCCGTGTGTGCGGAAAAGCGGATTCCGCTTATCGTGGCCTTGCCGCAGGTCTTCTTCGAACACGATCTGACGGCGATCCGCGAGTTGGTGCGCCGCGCGGCCGAGGCCAAACTGCCGGTCGAGGTCAACAGTTGGGGCGGCTGGCGATTGGCCAAGGAAGCGGGTGCCCGGATGGAGGCCGGCCCCGGGTTTCCTGTGCTCAACTCGCTGGCCGCCCGAATGCTGGCCGACTGCGGCATGGAGTCGGTCACGCTCTCGGTCGAGGCCGACCGTCGTCAGCTGGAGGAAATCACGGCGCAGTGTCCGGTGGCCTGTTCGCTGGTGGTCTTCGGCCGTCCCGCCTTGATGACGACTCGCGTGCGCGTGCCTGAGGAGCAGCTGGACAGGGTCTTCGCCGACCGTCGCGGCATGCGTATCAGCCCCCGCCAGGAACGCGGTCTGTATGTCTTCCGACCGGTCGAGCCGTTCGACCTGCGCGGCGTGACGAACGAAAAGATCCGTGTCCGCCACCTGGTCGTCGATCTGGTCGGCTCCAGCGATCCGTATGCCGACTGGCGCAACATCCCCTTGGACGACGACGAGCCGTTCTGTTTCAACTACAACCGAACGCTTGGGTAGCGTGGTAGTGCAGGTGGCCCGCCTGCGTTTCTCCGAATAAGTGGCATGCCGTCACGGAGCGCAGCGACGAGTCGGCATGTTGTCTCTCACAAACATGCCGACCCGCGACTACGCCGCGTGACGGCATGCCACCCAATTCCGCAAACCATTACCGCGTCCCGTAAGCCGCGGTCGGTTGCGTTTGCCCCCGCCGCGGGGCATAATGCCCTGCAACGGCAAGGCTCGCCGAATCGCTTCAACCTACCATCGCGCTCAAAGGGGACTTCCGATGAACACGGGAATTTCGCGGCGGTCGTTTACCAAAGTCAGTGCGGCGACGGTGCTGGGGCTGACGGCCCTCGAGGCATCGCAGGTCATGGGAGCCAACCACCGGGTGCGGCTCGGGTTCATCGGTGTTGGCGGGCGAGGCTGCCAACTGATTCAAGGGTTTGCCCAACATTCGGACGTTGAGCTGGCTGCCTTCTGCGACGTTTCCCAGTCGACCGTCGAACAGGTCAACGCGAAGTACGCCCAGGGCAAGGCGGCGACCTGCGGAGATTTCCGCAAGGTGCTCGATCGCAAGGATATCGACGCTGTGGTGATCGCCTCGCCCGACCACTGGCACGCGATTCAGACGATCATGGCCTGCAAGGCCGGCAAGGACGTCTATTGCGAAAAACCGCTCTCCAAAACGATCCACGAGGGGCGGAAGATGGTCGAGGTCGCTCGCCGCACCAACCGCGTCGTTCAGGTCGGCACGCACCGCCGTTCGGGAAAGTCGTACGCCGCGGCGGCCGAACTGATCGCCTCGGGCAAGCTCGGCAAGGTGACCGTGTGCCGGGCGTTTGACACGACCAACATGTTCCCGCTGGGCATCGGCAAGGCCCAACCGACCGACCCGCCCAAGGATCTCGATTGGGACATGTGGCTCGGTCCCCGTCCGGCGCGTCCCTTCCAGAGCACGATCGCCCCGTTCAAGTTCCGCTGGTGGGACCTGTATGCCACGCGGTTTGCCGACAACGGCGTCCACTTCATCGACGTGATGCGCTGGCTGACCGGCGACGAACTCGGGCCGACGCGGATCACTGCCCTGGGCGGCCGTTTCGTGATCGACGACGACCGGACCACGCCCGACGTGATGGAGGGCATGTTCCAGTTCGCCTCCGGACGGCTGATGGTCTTTGGCCAGTACGAAACCAGCGGCAACCGGGCCATGCCGCGTCAGGCCTTCGCCGAGTTCCGCGGCACCCAAGGGGCCCTGTACGCCACCGACACCGGCTTCGAGGTCCTGCCCGAACGCGGCGGCCGTTACCAGGACGACCGCGAGCCTCGCATGCCGCCGATCAACCAGGAGTGTTCCGATGGCTACGCGCAGCACGT
>JBDKTH010000982.1:0-7043 GCA_039680305.1 Thermoguttaceae bacterium
CGCGGCGGGCTTCACCGCGGCGAAGTGCGGCTGGTGGGCGAAGACGGTTGCAGGTTCGACGACCGCCGGTTCTTCACGATGGAGGTCAACCAGGCCATCCCCGTGGCCATCGTCAAGCAAGAGAGCCACGAGATTCCCTATCTGGAAGACACGTACTACGTCGAACGGGCCCTCTCCGCCGGAACGAACGCCAATTGGGCAATCACCACCACGCCGCTGGTGGCCAGCGCGTTGGCCAGCGAGCCGTTGAGCAATTTCACTGCGGTTTACTGCGTGAACCTCAAGGCCCCCGAGCCTGCCGTGGCCGAACGTTTGCGGTCCTACGTGGCCGCCGGCGGCAACCTGGTCTGGATCGGCGGCGACAACGTCCAGGTGGAGGCCTACAACCAGATGAACCAACTGGCCCAGAAGCAGTTGCTGCCGGCTCCGCTCTTGGACCTGCGCACCCCCGACGCCGCCGCGGGACGCGATAGCTGGAGCCTCAGTTTCCTCGACCCAAAGCACCCGGCCCTCGCGCGTCTGGCCGACCCTTCGTTCTACAAATCGGTGCTCGTCTACAAGCACCTTCGCCCGGATCTGAACGACGCGGCCGATGCGTGGGTCCTGGCCCGGCTCGACGACGGCCAACCGCTATTGGTCCAGCGCAGCGTAGGGCAGGGGAGGGTAACGATGCTCGGCACGAGCGGGCACGTCGGCTGGACCAACTTCCCCCTGCGCCCGATCTTCCTGCCGCTCTTGGCCCAGATGACCTTTGAGATGGCCGGGGCCGACGAGACGCGTCACACCGCCTTGGCCGGCGCCCCGCTGGTGCTCCCCTTCGGCCAAGACATCCGGCCGACGGAAGTCGTGGTGCAGCCTCCGTCGGGAGCCGTGATTCGCGTGGAGACCGTGGACAAGGACGGACGCCAGCGCGACGAGTTCCGCTATACGGACACCTACGACGCGGGAGTCTACCTGCTCCAGTTGAAACAGGGCGTCCGCCCCGTGCAGGTGGCCTTTTCGGTCAACGTCGATCCGGAGGAGGCGAAGCCCGAGAAGATGGAGCGAGAAGAGCTTCAGAAGCAATTCGGCAAGATCCCGCTGGTGTTTGCCGATGATCCCCAAGACCTCAGCAGCGTATTCACGTTCCTTCGCGAAGGCCGGAGTCTCTGGAGTCTGCTGCTGACGATCGTTTTGATCGGCCTGGTCTTCGAGACGCTCATCGCCAATCGGCTCACGCCCAAGTCGGACGGCGACGGCCTCAAGAACGTCGCCCCAGGCATGCGCCGCCTGGCCAAGAAGGGCCACGGCGCGGCGTGAGGAGACGGCATCCCACTCCGATGGCCCCCAAAACCAGAAGCATCCAGGCCGCCGGTTCGGGGACGGGATACGCCAGGTCCTGAGTGTTCGCTAAACCGTCGCCATAGTAGCGGAACGTGCCCGATTGCCCATCCGTGCCGTAGATGCCAAACTGCCCGAGGCCCTTGAGGCCGCCACTGACGTCAACGGTCGCGCTCGACAACCCGGACAAGTCGAGCGTGTAGAACGCGACGCGACCACCCCCGCCACCGCCGCCGTAGCCGCCTTGGTCGTAAAACCCGCCTTTGCCATCCGACAGCGTATAGCCTTCGCCCTTGCCGCCCTTGGCAAGAATCGTTGCGCCCGTGACATCCAAGACGGGTGCGGCCAGAATCACGCCGCCGCCACTGCCACCTCCGCCACCACAGATGTTCGCACCATCGCCGCCGCGTCCGCCACTGACGTCGATCGTGCCGCTGACGGTCAACAGACCCTCGGCGATCAACTCCACAGCCCCCCCACCTCCGCCACCGCCTCCAAGCTTCGTGTTCAGCAGGGTATCGGGTAAGAATCGTCCTCCTCCGCCGCCGCTCCCACCGAAGAGATCCGTCAGCAGGTCATCACCATAACCAACGCCGCCATCCGCATACTCGGGCAACCCAGCGATGCTGCCTCCTTGGCCCCCAGCGCCGCCATAGCCCCCGCCGCCTCCGGCCGTACCAATGTTCTTTCTGACCTGCGTCACTTGGAGACCGCCGCCAACCCCATGCCCAAAGCTGTCCGATAGCGGATAGACGCCCTCTTTGGTGCCTTGCCCGCCGCTACCCGCAACTGTCGTCGGCGGATTGCTCCATGTCGCGCCAGCCGGAATCCCACCTTCGCTGCCAGGCCCGCCAAGACCGCCCGGACTTGGTCCTGCCGAACTGTCTCGGCCGACGCCCGCCCCACCGGCCAGGTTCAGCGTCGATCCACAATAGAAGTCTCCCTTGGCTCCAAGCACCAGGCCCCGGTCGCCGACCACGTTAATCGTCACGCCTGGGCCGATGGAGATCGAATCGAACGTGAAGACCGCCAGTTCCGCTGCTCCGCTTTGCGAACGGGCCGCGACGCCTGTGCCGAACCCCGTGATCGTCAAGGCGTTGGTGTCGATCGTGATCGTCCCTGACGTGGCGTTCAGCGTTCCCAGCGATGTGAACTCATCGGGCTTGAAGAGCGATCGGACAGCCCCTGTTGAGATAGACTGAGCGAATAGCACCACGACGACAGACGCCAGGCTGACCAGGACTGGTCGACGCGAAGGCGACATGTGTAGGCCTCCTCAGGGTTCGGGAAATCCTTCGCAGGGCACGGTCCGGATTTGCCGCCGATTATAGGCCACCCTGTAGCGGGAAGCAACAGCCCGCGGCCAGTTTCTGAATTGCGACACTCAAGCGGCCAGCGGCCTAGTCCTTCCGCACCGTGGCCGCCGGCGTCCCGTCGTCGTGAGTGGTTGCGGCCCTCTGTTCGTCCGTCGGCTGCGTATCGGGAATCGGCGGAAGCTGGTCCGACGAGAGGTGGTCCTCGGGAGTCTCGACTTCCTCGCCGAGGAGGTCCTCCACGTAAAGCATCTTGACGAGCACCAGGGTCGCAGCCATCAGCGGAGTCGCGAGAATGAACCCGAGCGGGCCGGCAAAAATCCCCACCAGCACCTGCGATACCATGGTCAGCACGGGCGGCAAGAGCACGGTTCTTTTCTGGATCAACGGCACGACCAGCATGCTCTCGACCTGCTGAACGCCGATGTACAGCAGGATGACGTAGATCCCTTTCGCCGGAGACTCAGCCAGTGCCAGGAGGACGCCGGGGATCGCCGCAATGACCGGTCCGAAGAAGGGGACAAAGTCGAGCAAGAACAAGAGCAGCCCCAGCGTCAACGCCAGCGGTACCCCCAACAGCCATAGCCCAATCGCTGTCATCGTTCCTACAACGCTCATCGCCGCCAATTGACCGAACAGCCACCAGCGGAGCGTATACACCAGGCTGCCGAGAACCTCCTGGGCGCGAGGGCGATACGCGGCGGGAACCAGTCGCAGAATGCCTGCGGTGTAGAGCAGCGGGTCGATGGCCAGGTAGATGCCAATGAACAGGATAATGACCAGACTGAAGATCGCCCCCACGCCTGTGTAGAGCCACCCGGTGGCACGCACGAGAATCTGTGGGGCGGTTTGACGGACATTCTCGACATTGAGCGCGCGGATCAGCCACCGGCCCCAGTCCTGCTGTTCCAGGTTCGACTGGATCTGCTGGAGCGATTGCGGAATCGTCACCGCGAGTTCCTCGACCTGCGAGGCGACACGCGGGGCGAGGAGCCATCCTATCCCGCCAATGCCTAGCACGAGCAGCAAGAGTGCCACGATGAGCGACCAGGTGCCCGGCAGACGCGTATAGAGGCTCAACCAATCGGCCAGGCTCCGCAGGAGGATAGCCAGGAGCAGCCCGGCGAAGATCAACATCAGGACGTTCAGCGCGTACCAGATGAAGACCGACAGGACGATCATTCCGAGCACGATCGCCGTGCCCAGAACCATCCGGTAGGTAAACGAACGAAGAACTGCAGGCGCCGGCTGCGAGGTCATCTGTCTGGGAAGATCGAGGGGTTGGGGATATCCAACCGCCTGAGACCAGCACGCCGCATGCCAAACGCCCTTTTCCTTGAATCTCAACGGCCCTCACCCGGCTCGTTCCTCGCCACCCTCTCCCGCTCGGCGGGCGAGGGTAGCCTAAAGGAACGACTTCTGGCCCGGCTCGGACTGCCCTGTCCTCAATTCTTCCGAGATGGTTGACAACCGACTTCCGGCGGACGTATAAGGGCGGTGAACCTTCAGAGTCGGGCGGAACGATTCCCCAACGGAGACATGGCCATGCGTCGAAGACGGCAACTTACCCGGCGAGGATTTCTCCAACAGGCGACCGCCGCCGCTACTACCCCCTATTTGATCTCGGCGGCCGCCCTGGGAGCCGATGGACATGTGGCCCCCAGCAACCGAATCACGATCGGCATGATCGGCATGGGCCGGCAGGTGATCGCCTACAACCTCCGGGAGTTTCTCAACGAGCCGGACGCCCAGGTCGTGGCAATCTGCGACGTCGATCGCTGGCGTCTGGAAGTGACCGACCAGCGGATCGCCAGTTGCTACGGGGCGAAGATGCGGTCGGGAAAGTTCGAAGGCGTGGCACGCTACGCCGACTTCCGTGAGCTTCTAGCCCGACGGGACATCGACGCCGTGATGATCTCCACGCCCGACCATTGGCACGTCCCCATGTCGGTGGCGGCCATCAAGGCGGGCAAGGACGTCGCCTGCGAAAAGCCGCTCACGCGGAGCATCGCCGAAGGCCGTTTCTTGAGCGACCTGGTCGCCAAGCACCACCGCGTCTTCCGCACCGACAGCGAGTTCCGCTCGATCGCCGTGTTCCATCGTGCCTGCGAACTGGTTCGCAACGGCCGCATCGGCAAGCTGACCACCATCCGCACGGGTGTTCCGTTCGGACGGTTCACCTCGCCGCCGTTCGTCTCGATGCCCGTCCCCGAAGAGCTCAACTACGACCTCTGGCTGGGCCCCGCCCCGATGACGGACTATACCGAACAACGGGTGCACCAGCAGAAAGGTTACGAACGGCCGGGCTGGATGAACATCCGCGACTACTGCGACGGCATGGTGCTCAACTGGGGCACGCACCTGAACGACATCGCCCAATGGGGCAACGATGCCGACCGCACGGGCCCGGTGGAGGTGGAAGGCCGCGGCGTCTATCCGCCCAAGGAGAGCATGTGGAACGTGCTCATGGAGTTCGAGATCACCTATCGCTACGCCAACGGCGTCCAGTTGATCTACAAGACCGACAGCCCCTATGTTCGCTTCGAGGGGACGGAAGGCTGGATCCAGGCGTTCTTTGGCAAAGGCGGCATCCAGGCGGAGCCGAAGCCGATCCTCGATTCGAAGATCGGCCCCAACGAGCTTCACCTGCCGCTCAAGCCGCAAAAGCGGGACTTCCTCGACGCCGTCAAGACCCGCGGCGCGACGCTCGAAGACGCCGAGGTCGGCCACCGCACGGCCTCGGTGTGCCACCTCGGGCAGATCGCCGTCCAACTCGGCCAGAAGCTGAAGTGGGATCCCAAGGCTGAGCGATTCCTCGACAACGACGCGGCCAATAAGCTCCTCAGTGGCCCCCCGGCACGCTCGCCCTGGAGCCTGCAGGAGTTGGCCACATAGAATTGCAGAACGCGATGGCGCCCCCACCCCGGGGATGGGGGGGGGTGGAACAGACTCTTCGTCCTTCGTCCTTCGTCCTTTGTCCTTCCCGAAGTCCGCCGCGCCAAATCGTGTTGAAATTGGGCCAGCCGTTCTGCTAGGCTGATTCCTGGCAGCCCAAAACGGCACGCCGCTTTGATCTTTGACAATCGACGCTCTCGACAAATTGCCCTCGCGCTAGGCGTACGGCCCTCCGCCCCCCAAGCGCCGCTTGGCGGCTGCGAGCGCCTGGCTCGTGCTCCTGGCAGAGCACGGGCCAGGGACTTTCGGACCACGTAAACCATGCGAGGGGGAGTAAACATGGGTGGATCCTACCAGACCGAACTATGTAACCACCCTTGAATTATGCAACACCTCCCCACTTTAGAGTTAGTTCACTTGCGTCTTTTCGTCTAGATGCAACGCTTGGAATGCCTGTCACTTACGAATGTGCACCGCGTCGCAAAATTTGCATCACAACACGTGAGGCTTTCCACAATTCTCTCCCTAAACCTGGGGGCGATCCGCGGAGTGCCGGCCGGGCGCAGAGGCGGTTGGCAGGATCATGCCCCCAGATAGAACAAGAGAAGCCGGTTCATCCGGCATTTGAGATAGTCTCGCAGGAGGCCTCCACTCTCGGGCGGCGCACGGCACGGAAAACCCCGACGAACAGGGTGATGCTCGTCAGCGGAAGCACGAACCCAAGCATGATCCGCTGGAACGTCATCACTTCAGCACCGATGGCGTCCAGGACGAGGTATCCCACGTAGGCGATGTAGTAGGCCAAGAACAGGGCGCCTTCCCACCGCGAGATCAGGTGACCGGTGAACACGATGGGCAGTGTCGCGACGGCCACGGCGATCATGACCGGGATGTCGAACCAGAGGGCGGCCGGTGCGACGGCAATCCCCTCGGGCGCCACCAGGGCCGTCAGCCCCAGCACGCCCAGGATGTTGAACAGGTTGCTTCCCACCACATTTCCCACGGCAATGTCCCGCTGGCCACGCAGGCTCGCGATTAGCGAGGCGGCCACTTCCGGCAAGGAGGTCCCCACCGCCACGATCGTCAATCCGATCACCAGTTCGCTGACGCCCAGCAGCCGCGCAATGGTCACCGCACCGTCGGTCAGCCATCGCGACCCCAGGATCAGCACGCCCAGTCCAAGGATGATCCATCCTAGCTGGACAACCAGATGCCGGCCGGCTTTCGCCTCCTCGACATGTTCGGCTTCCTGCTCGGCCTTGACCTTCAGCCCTTCCCGGCGACTCTCGATGATCGACCAGGCCGTGTATGCCACCAGACCGCCGGACAGCAGAAGTCCGTCGTAGCGCCCGATCGAACCGTCCATCCCTAACAGGAGCAGGAGAACGGAAGCGAGGATCATCAACGGCACGTCCCAGCGGATCAACTGCACGGAAACCACCACCGGGACGACGAGCGACGACAGTCCGAGGATGAAAAGGACGTTGAAGATGTTGCTGCCCACCACATTGCCGA
>JBDKTH010001141.1:0-6089 GCA_039680305.1 Thermoguttaceae bacterium
TCCGACTCCACAACAAACAGGCTGTCGGCCGGAGCCGCCTCAAGCAGCGTGCGGAGCAGTTCCAGCAGTTCGTCACGCCGCTCGACGTAGAACGCATACGGGGGTGAACAGAAGACCAGCCAAGGCGTGGGCCCGAGATCCGGACGCCGTTTCCACCAGCGGAACGTGTCGGCGGTCACGACGTCGCACGTCGCTTCGACGTCGAGCGTGACGATGTTCTGGCGGACGATCGCCACCGTGGGGACGTGCGTCTCCAGGAGCGTCGCCCGCTCTGCCCCCCGGCTAAGGGCCTCTAACGCCAGGGCGCCCGTGCCTGCGAACAGGTCGATGGCGTGCTTTCCGACCACGGTCGTGCCAAGGAGGTTGAAGATCGCCTCACGAGTGCGGTCTTTCATGGGGCGGACCCGGGCATCACCACTGTAGAGGAGTCGGCGTCCCCGGAACCGGCCGCCAACGATCCGTAGGCCCATGACGCTGCCCGGCCGCCTGCCCGGGGGCAGATCGGATGGCATTCGGGAGGGGGTGTGTTTGCGTTTTGCCATTCGTAGTAGATACCGGCTTTCTTGCCCGGTCCCCCCGGACAACTGACGCAGGTTATGGTAACGTAGAATTCCCGAGATGAGAAGCCGGCCGACGGCCAATAGACTAAAGGGGGGGCGTGGTCCGGTCTCGCGGGCCCTTACCGGTGTTGTTGGAGCGTGTTCCCTAGGACTAAGGAGTGGAAAGCGAACCATGGCAGTCTGCATCCGTGGCGTCGTATTGGGATTGGTGCTGGTGATCGCCATCGCAAGCCTCAGTGCACAAGAAAAGGCCCCGGCGGCCAAGCCCGGCCCCAAGCACGCGGCCTTCAACCAGGTGTTTGCGGAATGGAAGAAGCTCTTGGAGGAGTTGCGGGGGTTGCGTGAGGAGTACGGCAAGGCCAAGCCGGACCGCAAGGAGGAGATCGAAAAGCAGTACGATCAACTGATCGCCAAGGGGGACGAACTCCAGCCCAAGGTGATCGATGCGGCGATGGCCGCCTACCAAGAGGCCCCCGCGGCAAACGAAGAACTGGCCGACTTCCTCAAGGGTCTGGTCTACTGGTACTGGCGGTCCGACGACTACGAAAAGGCACTCGCGATGGGCAAGACCCTGATCGAAGCCAATATCCCGGACAACAACGTCTACAACTGGGTCGCCATTTCCGCCTTCTGCACAGGCGATTTCGACACGGCGGAGACGTATTTCCAGAAGGCCGACAAGAGTGGCGTGTTGGACGCCATGGGCAAGCAGTTCCGCAGCGACCTGGACTACTACAAGGACGCCTGGAAGAAAGAACTGGCCGCGCGCGATGCCGAGGCCAAGGCCAACGACCTGCCGCGTGTGCTGCTGAAGACCAGCCAGGGGGACATCGAGATCGAACTGCTCGAGAACGAAGCGCCCAACACCGTGGCCAACTTCATCTCCCTGGTGGAAAAAGGCTTCTACAACGGGTTGAAGTTCCACCGCGTCCTGCCCGGGTTCATGGCCCAGGGCGGCGATCCCAACGGCGACGGCTCGGGCGGCCCGGGCTACACGATCCCCGACGAAGTCAACCAGCCCAATCACCGCCTCCACTTCCGCGGCAGCCTGAGCATGGCCAAGACGGCCGCCCCGGACTCCGGCGGCTCGCAGTTCTTCCTCTGCTTCGTGCCGACCAAGCACCTCGACGGCAAGCACACCGTCTTCGGCCGGGTGATCAAAGGCGAAGAAGTCCTCGCCCGGCTCCATCGGGTTGACCCCGAGGGGCAGAACCAGGCCCCGTCCGACAAGATCCTCGAAGCCAAGGTGCTCCGCAAACGCAATCACCCCTACGAACCGAAGACGATTGCCGAGAAGCGGCCCGAGAAGCAGAAGTCGGGCAAGTGAGGCTTGAGCACGCCTCGGCGTCTGCTCCAGAAGCATCCCGACGCGATCCCCTCTCCCTTTGGGAGAGGGTTAGGGTGAGGGGCGTTGCCGAGAGATGATGCTATTTCGCTTCCCCTCACCCCGGCCCTCTCCCGGAGGGAGAGGGGGTTGTGGAGGAGACTCGCAGTATTCAGTTGATCGCCACGCAGAACGCAAATGGCGAGCGGAAACTTTGGTTTCCGCTCGCCAATCTGTTTATGCACCCAAGCTGCACGCCGCGTGTCCGCCGCGTCAGTCTTCGAGAACTTCCTTCTCACGAGCCTTGGCCGCATCGGTGGCCATGTTCTCGTAGGTCTTGGTGAGCTCCTGGATCTCTTCCTTGGCCTTGTCGCGATCGTCTTCCGAGAGGTCTTTGTCCTTTTCCGCCTGGTCGGCGGCCTTGTTGCCGTCGCGGCGGATGTTGCGGATGGCGATTTTCGCCTCTTCGGCCAGATCGCGCACGCGGCCAACCATCTTGCGACGGACCTCGCCCGACAGGGGCGGCACATTGAGCCGGATCACCCGGCCGTCGTTCTGCGGCGTGAAGCCCAGATCGCTGGCCAGGATCGCCTTCTCAATGTCCTTCAGGGTGCCGGGATCGTAGGGACGGATGACGATCTGCGTGGGCTCGGGGGCGCCGACGGCCGCGACCTGCTTGATCGGCACCGGGGAGCCGTAGACCTCCACGCGGAGCGAGTCGACCAGGCCGGGGTTGGCCCGGCCCGTGCGAATCCCCGCCAGGGAGGACTTGAGCACGCTGATGGCCTTTTCCATCCGTTCTTCGGTATCCAGGAGGATTTCTTCGTACGTCATGGGGATGGTCCTTCGTGCGAAGTAGTTCAGGTTTTGGCGCTGAGGGTTCGCGTGATCAGGGTGCCGACCCGTTCGCCCAGGATCGCCCGCTCGATGTTCCCTTCCTTCTTGAAGTTGAACACCAGGATCGGCATATCATAGCCGGCGCACTTGGTCACGGCCTCTTGATCCATCACGCGAAGATTCTGCCGGCGAACGTCGTCGTAGGTCAGTTCGCTGTAGCGGACCGCGTGCGGGTTTTTCTCAGGATCATCGCTGAACACGCCATCGACCCGGGTGGCCTTGAGCAGGACGTCGGCCTCCAGTTCCAGGCCCCGTTGGGCGGCCGCCGTGTCGGTGGTCACAAACGGGCTGCCTGTGCCGCCGGCCAGGAGGATGATCCGGCCCTTTTCCAGATGACGCCGTGCGCGGCGGCGGATGTACGGCTCGGCCACGCCGTCCATGCGGATGGCCGTCATCAGCCGGGTCTCCGCGCCGAGCGACTCCAGGGCGTCCTGGAGCGCCAGGCCGTTGATCACCGTGGCCAACATGCCCATGTAATGGGCCGTTGCCTCGTGGATGTGGGTGTTGCCCGAGGTGAACTGGGCCCCGCGGAGGATGTTGCCGCCGCCGAGGACAATGGCGATCTGCGCACCGTGCCGGGCGGCACGGATCGTCTGCTCGGCCAAGTGGACGACGGAATCCATCGCGATCCCGCGCTCTCCGGCGTGGGCGAAACCTTCGCCGGAGAGCTTCAGGACGACCCGTCGATACGGTGAGCCGGAGGCTGGTTGGCCACCTGCGGACATAAGCGGTTACTCCTTGCCGATTTCCCAGCGGACGAAGCGGACGAGTTTCATCCCGGCCGCCTGGGCTACCTGGGCCACGGTCTGGTTCGGATCCTTGACAAAGGCCTGGTCGACCAGGCACTGCTGGGCGTAGAAATCCTTCATCCGCCCCTCGATCATCTTCGCGATGACGTTTTCGGGCTTGCCTTCCCCGCGGGCCCGCTCGGTCTGGATCTCGCGTTCCTTGGCCACCAGGGCCGGGTCGAGCTCCTCACGCGTCAGGGCGCCCGGATTGGCAAAGGCAACGTGCATGCAGATGTCCTTGGCCAGTTCCGGATTGCCGCCTTCCACCTGCAACAGCACGCCTAGCGAACCGTTGTGATGGGTGTACGCGCCGCAGGGGCCGTCGAACCGCTGGACCCGGTGGAGCTTGAACACCTCGCGGATCCGGTTGTTGAGGTCGTCGAACCACTCGCCGAGCGTCTTGCCGGCATGGCTCTTCGACGGCTGGGCCAGAAGCTCTTCGGGGGTCGAGGCGCCGGGGCCGGTGGCCAGTTGCTGGGCCATCTCGTTGGCCAGCTGAATGAACTCATCGCTGCTGGCCACGGGGGCCGACTCGCACCGCAGCTCGACGATGGCGCCGACGCCCGCGGCAAAGTCGGCAACGGTCGCGACGCGGCCGAAGGCCGTTTCCCGGCCGGCGCTGGCCCGCTCGCCCATCTTCACCTTGCCCTTTTTGCGCAACAGTTCAACGGCCAGCTTCGGGTCGCCGTTGGCCTCTTCCAGGGCTTTCTTGCACTCCATCATCGGCAGATTGGTCTGCTCACGGAGCGCCTTGACGGCGGCTGCGGAAATCTCTGCCACGGAAACACCTCCTATTTATCAGCTCAAGTCGGATGCACGGGAAACACCAAGAACCTGTTTCGAAACCGGACACACCCGGACGCTTGTCGGCGTGGAGCCGGGTTGGAAACAGATTCGAAGAGGGTTCAGGGCCCGGGGCTCAACGTTCAGCACGGCTGAACCCTGAACCCCGAACCCTGAACCCGTGATCTCAAACGCTGCGGAGTCGACCGCTCAGGCCTTGACGACTTCGCCTTCGGCCTGCTCCACCTTCAGCGCGCCGGCGGCGGCCTTGCCGGCCAACACGGCGTCGGCCAGGAGCTTCACGATCAACTCGATCGAACGAATGCTATCGTCATTGCCGGGGATCGGCAGATCGACCAGATCCGGATCGCAATCGGTATCGATCAGGGCCACGGTGGTGATGCCCAGCTTGCGGGCTTCGCGGATCGCGTTCTTTTCCTTGCGCGGATCGATCACGACCATGACTTCCGGCATCCGGTTCATGGTCCGCATCCCGTTGAGGTTGCGGAACATCTTGCGGAATTCGCGGTTGAGCGACGACTGCATCTTTTTGGAATAGGTGCTCAACGCGTCGCTGGACCGGAGTGATTCGAGTTCTTCCAACCGGGTGAGCCGGCTGCGAATCGTGCGGAAGTTGGTCAGCGTGCCGCCGAGCCAGCGATCGCTGACAAACGGCATCCCGCACCGCAGGGACTCTTGCTCGACCGTCTCGGAGGCTTGCCGCTTGGTCCCGACAAACAGGATCAAGCTTCCCTGGGCGGCCACCTGCTGGAGATACTTGCGCGCCCGCAACAGCCCGCGAACCGTCTCGCGGACGTCGATGATGTGGATCAGGGTCTTGCGGCCATAGATTTAGGGCCGCATCTTGGGGTTCCAACGGCTGGCGCGATGGCCAAAGTGAACACCCGCTTCAATCAGATCTTTTACCAGGACAGTTGCCACCCGGTAACTCCTCCTTGGAAGGCACACCGGCCAAGTCCCCGCTTTCGAGTGGGGCGTCCGGCGTTAGGAATGGTTTTCGGTCAGTACGTCACACTTGGCCCTGGACCGTTCAGGGCTATAAACTCCTCAGCGTACCAATTTCGGCGTAGACCGTCAATCGGGTCGCCAAATAGCACGTAGGCGGGGCCCCCCGCTCGGGAGAACAGAAAAGGCGGCGTCAACCCAAGGCCAACGCCGCCTTTATGTTCGGTTCACCAAAGCTACCCGGCCTGGACTCGAACCAGGAATGAGGGATCCAAAATCCCTTGTGTTACCATTACACCACCGGGTAGTGGAGCATCTGTGCCACGCTCCCAATACTGTATTTTTTGGAAGCGGTTTCGGCAAGGGGGAAAGCAAGAAGGTGTCCGGGAGCCGTTTGCAGCGAAAAGCGGCAACCTCTTGTCGATTATCCGGCAGCTCTCGCACCGCCGGCGTCTTGTCCCGTCTCTGTTTCCCGGAGAATTCCGGAGTCACGATACGCGATTTTCGTTTCGAGCTCTTCTTCGGCCCCGGCATCGGTCGAGGCAGCTCGCGGCCAAGCTCCATCTCCAGTCGCGTCTGGAGTTCGTCGCTCCCAAGGACGCAACTTCTCCGTTCGTCCTCGCCGTCAAGAGCTGTGCATGGTGCCTCGGAATTCGCCTGGCATCTCTTCTCTACCTCAGGGTGGGTAAGATGATCCAAAAAACGGTGGGACTCGTATTTCACCAACAAACCACACCGATTGGGTATAGATTCATGGGGGACCGGCTCGTT
>JBDKTH010000104.1:0-11544 GCA_039680305.1 Thermoguttaceae bacterium
AGCAGATGCGAAATCCTCCCCCCTCTTTCATGATGAAGCGAATCGTACCCATTTCTACCGATACGCTAGATGGGAGTCTCTCGTCAAGCTGTGCGTTGCGGAAATAGTGAAGAACCTTTTCGTAATCATCTCGTGGGATTTCGAATGGACCTATGTCAGGGAAGAACGGTGTCAATTGGTGGTCGTATACCTCTGCGACGATCTTGTCGATGTCCTTTGCCTCGGGAATATAGGGCTTGGCGATCGCTCTCTTTTCCGCTCTTTCCGCCTCCGCCACAAGGTCCGACGTCCCACCCGCCGACGGTTTCGTGGCAGGGACACCACTGCTGTCTTGGCCGCAGGAATCAGGACATCTTGCGATCAAGCCTATTGTGGCGATACACACGACGAGCCCTCCGAAGGCCGAGATGCTGAGTGTACCACTCCCAGGAGGCTGAATTCGCGGATGACGAAACGGGTGCCGACAAACTACCATCATGGCCAAGATCTCCGTGCAACAATCATGGATAGGGTAAGGCAGTTCGGGGTGCCATACGGGGGTTCCTCCTTATGATAGAACAAGGGTGACGGTCACCAAATACCGGTAATGTGGGATGATTATTGGCGTCGCTCTTTCTCATGTTCTCCAGATTTGGAGGGCGGCGACTTTTCTTGGTTCAACTGCACGCGATCCACTCGGTCCTTTCCGCTCCTCAAGAACGGGTTCAACTAGTTCCCTTCCACCTCGTATGGTCGATCAACAATGATCTGGCCCCAGTAAAACAGGCCAATCTTTCTCACCTTCTCGGGTGCCGAGTAAACCAACAACACGCGAATCGGCTGCTCGTAGTGCCAGCCCCAAGGCCCAATCAAGTGATCGCCGCTTTGATCCTTCATCAAGGAACTATCCTCTTCGAGGTAGACCTTATAGGGGTCCCCGCCATAAATCTCCGCTTCTTCTTCCTCTCCATCTATGAGTTGGACACCAGCCAGCCCGAATCCCATCTTGTGATCTTTGAAAGTGACATCAACGACGATCCACTTGTTGCCGGCAGGTGGAGCGGTTCCCTGGAAGGCCACCTGCTGCATGACGCTGTGGATTGTCACTGTTGCGCCGTCTAGACCGGACGCCTGTACCCGGGCCATTTCCTCGAGAGCAGCTCGAAGCTCAGGGCTATCGACGTCACTAAGGTTCATTTCCTCCCAGGTGTCATCAGAGTTCTGAGGCCCAGCGGGAGTGCCGAGTAAACCGAATGTCACAATGCGCAGGAGACGCCGAAGCATAGTCTTGCCAAACGTTAAGGCTTCTATCCAGCCCACTCCCGTCAAAGAGGGCGTCAAAGGTGTCAGGAATTGGTATCGTGGAGGGACGGGAGAGCCAAAGGTGTTGGGAACCGATATCGTGGTTCGCACAATCGGTTCCCGACACCTTCCTCGCCCGGTTGCGCCGAATGATAGCCCCTGAGCTCGGGAGTCAGCTTAGCGGCTAAGCGATTGCCATGCAAGATCCACGAACAAGTTGCGCACTCCACCCTGGGGGCTTATCTGGTCCGTCGAATGTCGCCCCCCGAGCGATTTGGCTGGTCGTCGACGACCACTGAACGCGTCGCGCCTCAAGAGAACGGTTGGCCCGTTGGGCCGAAGGACGGAGGTGAAAAAATGGTGGGGCGGTGAACGTCTTTTGCATCCAGGGCGTCGCCCTTCGCTGGAAGAACCGCCGCCCCTTCGGGGCGAGCACTTCGAGGCACGCCAGAGATGCGAGGCCGAAAAATCCATGCGGGAGCCGCCGGACAACATGCGGGTCGAAGGAACGGAGGGCGTTCGGGGCAAACCAGGCCCGCAGGCCGAACCACCTGCGGGCCGAAGGCCCAGGCGTTCTTCAAGCGAAGGGTGCCGCCCTGGTAATCGGGTCGCCGTCCAGAGACAATCCATTCTTCCATTCTCAATCCTCTTTCGGCCCAACGGGCCAAGGAGAACGGTTGGCCCGTTGGGCCGAAGGACGGAGGTGGAAAAACGGTGGGGCCGTGAACGTCTTCTGCAACCAGGGCGTTGCCCTTTGCTGGGCGAACCGGCGCCCCTTTGGGGCGAGCACTTCGAGGCACGCCAGAGATGCGAGGCCGGCAAAATCCAAACGAGAGGCCGCCGGACAACATGCGGGCGAAGGAACGGATGGCGTTCGGGCAAACCAGGCCCGCAGGCCGAACAACATGAGGGCCGAAGGCCCAGGCCTTCTTCCAGCGAAGGGCATCGCCCTGGTGATCGGGGCGCCGCCCCGAGATAGTCCATTCTTCCCTTCTCAATCGTCTTTCGGCCCCACGGGCCAACCATTCCTATGCCGCAGTGCCGCAGTCGCTCGCACGGATCTGGTTGCACATCACCTTCAGCACCGCGGGACGCCACGCGTATCTTCAGAACGAGTGGTCCTACGGCTTCGCCGGCCCGGCCTTCAACCGCTGGAGCACCTCGGCCGGCGGCGTCCAGCCGTAGGTGCGCTGGACGTCGGGCTTATAGGCACAGGTGACCACCACGAGATCGCTGGCCTGGACCGCCTGCGGCGAGAGGTCGATCTGCACCTGGGTGTAGCCGTCGGCATACCAGCGCTGATAGCCGTCCGTGGGACGCTCTTCGAGGAGGTTGCCGTTCAGACGCAGGTCGACCAGCTCCGGGTTGCGGTAGGGGATGCGCAGACGCAGGGCCAGGCCGTGCTCCAGCGGCTGACTGTCGGCCGGCTTGCCGCGGTCGACCCAGAGTTTCAGTTCCGGGCCATCGTCGAAGAACGCTCGGATCGCGTCGACGCGGAAGCCAGGGCGGTCTTTGAGGTTCGCAAGGAATTTGGCCTTGTCAGCGTCCAGCAGCTTGGCGGCCTGATCGCTGAGGGCCACGACGTAGCTGTCGCGACAATCGGTCTGCGGATAGAGGGCGGCTTGCGAAAAGGAGGCCTGACGCTGCCACAGTTCCACGCGACTTTGACGTCGCTCTTGGGAGTCTCTGCCGCGAGCGACCAGCGAGTGGCCGATGAACGGCTTCACGCGGTCGACCGGATAGCCCACGACCGGCTCGCCTTCCCAGACGCGGTTGCCCAGACGCAGGAGCCCTTTGATCCGTGCCACGCCGCTCTCTTCCCAACCGATCTCCATGGTCAAGGTCATCGTGTGATACTTGGCGTAGCCGTAGTGGGCCGTGTAGAACAGCGGCTGGCCAGGCCAGAAGCGGTCGCGGATCGGGTCCATTGCCGCGCTGGCAAAGCTCCGCTGGGCGTCGGCCTCGAACCGATCCGAGCCGTAGCCCGCTGCCCGGGCGGCGCCGACCATCGCCTCGATCACGCGCCAGTCCCACGGGCGCAGCGAGTAGTTCGAGTAGGCCGAGCCGCTCGACTCAAACATCACCTGGCCGCGATAGAGATGCCGGTCGCCGAGTTTGTCAACCGGATACTCCTGGAGCCCGATGCCGTGGATATCGGCATGGACCTCGGGCTGGTACTGGTCGATCACCTCGACCACGGCCTTGACCTCCGGGCATTTGTCGCCCCCGGTGAAGGTGAGCGTCTTCAAGTCCCACAGCTTTCCCAGGGCCGAGGTGTACGGATCCACGGTGTCGGACGACGTGAATGGGTTGCCGGGCGAGTTGCCGAACCGGTCGGACTCGAAAAACGCGTAGGGATTGACGATCGGCATCAGGAGCACGATCTGCTTGCGGCGAGTCTCGATCGCCTCGGGATCGGCGCCCAGGAGCCACTCGGCCAGGTGCAGGATCGTCGTCACCCCGGACCGTTCCGGACCGCCGTGAAGCGAGGTGATCAGCGCGACCTGCTTGTCGCCGTCAGGCACCGACCGGTCGGTGATCCGCAGCAGGTAGATGGGCCGTTTGTCTCGTGTCTCGGCCCGTCTTTCGACGGTCAAAATGTCCGGATGACGCTCGCCCCAGAACCGCAGGGTCGCCTCGTATTCGTCCGAGGTGATCCGATGCATCGGCGTGGTCCAAGGGTGCGGGGCTCTGGCCAGCCGGGCCTGGACGTCCGCCGGCTCCGCCGCCAGGCCTGCGTCCGAACAGGCCGTCAGGCCGAAGAGTACCCCCACCGCTCCGCAGATCCCCAACGAGGTCCACCGCTTCTGGCTCGCTCGCATCGCTCGCCTCCTGGTTGCATCAGGTGCATGTCGTCCCCATCCCCCTTGGATCATAGCCGAACGGGAGCGGGGTGCAAGAAGGACGCTGGACGCCATCGCCGCCGGTTGCTACAGTGACAGCCGGGGGCAACACGGCCGGTGCCTGGTTGCACGGCGGTCGGGCAGGGCCCCACTTTCCAACCGATCTTCGAGGAGGTGCCACGATGCCAATCCCCTTCACCTGTCCGCACTGCGGGGTACAGACGAACGTGGCCGACGAGTATGCCGGCCAGAGCGGGCCGTGTGCCTCGTGCGGCCGGACCATCACGATTCCGCTCGCTCCTGGCGGGGCGCCCACCTATGCTCCTCCCGCCCGATCGCGCGGGCTGACGGTGCTGGTCGTGGCGTTGGTCGGCATGGCGGTTCTTTTCGTGGCCTGCGGCGGGATCCTGCTGGCCTTGCTGCTTCCGGCGGTCGGCGCGGCCCGCGAGGCCGCCCGGCGTGCCCAGTGCACCAACAACCTCAAGCAGATCGCCCTGGCGATGCACAACTATGAATCGCAGTACGGCTGTTTCCCCCCGGCCTACCTGCCCGACAAGAACGGCAAGCCGATGCACAGTTGGCGAGTGCTCATTCTGCCCTACCTGGAAGAGCAGGCGCTTTACGGGCAATACCGGTTCGACGAGCCCTGGGACGGCCCCAACAACCGGATGCTGGTGAATCGAATGCCCAGCGTCTTTCGTTGCCCAAGCGACACAAACGGCAACGCAGCGACCTCCACCCATTACGTCGCCATCACCGGGACTGGAACCGTCTTCGAGGAGGCCAAAGCGACGACCTTCCGAGATATCAAGGACGGCGTCTCCAACACGATCATGTTCGTGGAAGTCCCCGGGCCGGCCGTCAATTGGATGGAACCAAGCGATACGACGATGGAGGGCTTGAACTCCACGTTGTTGTTGATGACCGCTATCGGAGGGCGAAACGCGAAGTCCGCCAGTCCGCACCCTGGAGGCTTTAATGCCGCGTTCTGCGATGGCTCGGTCCGGTTCATCGCCGACTCCATCGACCCGGAAACCCTCCGGCTCCTGATCGAGAAGAGTGACGGCCAGGCGGTCAACTACAGCGGCTTTTGAGTTCCGTAGGGGCGGTCGAGTGGGCCAAGCTTACAAGGCACGCCAGAACCGTGGCAGCGCGGTGGCGGGCCTCGCAAGCTCGGCGCCGCCCTACGGGGTTGTCGCGGCGGGCCCGAGTTGCAGGCGCCGGGCGTTTGGAGTTACAATAGACCCCGTCCTACCGATCCGCATCTCGCTCACACCTACGAGGCTGCCTCATGACACCTTCGGTTGCACGCCACATCGTCTCGGCCATTGCCGTTCTGCTCCTGGCCGTCGCCAGCCCGGCGTTGGCCCAACTCCAGGAAATCGGCACGAATCTGGTCGCCAATCCTTCATTCGAGGAGAACAAGGAAGGGAGCCTGCCTTTAGGCTGGTCGGGCGATCGGCAGGTCTACTCGGTCGACACGAGCGTCACTCGCTCGGGCAAGGCCGCGCTGAAGTATGTGAACAACGACGCCAGCCGCTACCGGCTCGTCTCCTGCGTGGTGCCCGTCCAGCCCGGCTGGAAGGTCCGCATGCGCGTGTGGGTCAAGACCGAGAACCTCAAGGGCGAGGAGTCGGGCGCGACGACCTGCATGGAGTGGTCGGGCAAGGACGGCAAATGGCTCGGCGGCTGCTATCCCAGCGGCGTCAAGGGCACGAGCGACTGGAAACTGGTCGAGGGGGTCACTCGCGTGCCGGAGAATGCCACGTCGGTCCGCCTGTCGTGCTATGCTCGCAAGGGGATGACCGGCACGGCCTGGTTTGACGACGTAGAACTCGTCCGCGTCGCCGACCCGCCGATGCAGGTGACGCTTCTTTCGCCCGGCTATCGCGGACGACTGACCAAGGCCGGACCCGATGAACTCCGCTTCCGCGTGCGGCTGAACCTGACCGACTACGACCTGAAACCGCAGAGCGTGCGCATCGCCTCGCAGCTTTCGAGCGACGCCGACAAGAGAGTCTACTGGCAAGCGACCGCCTCGACGGACCAAGGCGTATTGGACCAAAGCGCGTCGGTCAAGACGCTGCCGGTCGGGCAATACACGTTGGCCGTCTCGCTCGTGAAGCCCGACGGCACGGTCTGGCAGACGAGCCGCCAGGTAATCGTTCGCGTGCCTGACGACTTCCAGCCCCAATGCACGATCGACCCGCAGCGCCGGCTCCTGGTCGACGGCAAGCCGTTTTTCCCGATCGGCATGTACTGGAGCGGCATCAACGAGAAGGACATGGCCCCCTATTCCCAGAGCAAGTTCAACTGCCTGATGCCCTATGGCTCGCCGAAGAAGGATCAGATGGACCTGGCCCAAAAGCATGGGCTGAAGGTGATCTACTCGGTCAAGGACTGGTACCTCGGCACCACGCACTGCCCTAAGGATATCAAGACGGCGGCCGACGAGGAGCGGCGGATCCGTACGCGAGTCCAAGAGTTCCGCGATCACCCGGCCCTGTTGGCCTGGTACCTGAACGACGAGTTGCCGGAGTCGTTCATGCCGCAGTTGGAAGCCCATCAGCGATGGGTGAGCGAGGAAGACCCGAACCATCCCACCTGGGTCGTGCTCTACCAGTTCCGCGAAGTGGGCGCCTATCTGAAGTCGTTCGACGTGATCGGCACCGACCCCTATCCGATCGGACGCAAGCCGGCCTCGGTGGCCGCCGAGTGGACCGCGGAGACTTTCCGCCAGGTCGAAGGGACCCGGGCCGTGTGGCAGGTGCCGCAGGTGTTCAACTGGGGCAACTACGCCCACACCCCGGACGAGAAGAGCAAGGGCCGCACGCCCACCTTCGACGAGATGCGCAGCATGACCTGGCAGTGCATCGCCGAAGGGGCCACGGGCCTGGTCTTCTACTCCTGGTTCGACATCAAACGCAACCCCGACGTGCCGTTCGACACACAGTGGGAGCACCTCAAGCGGATCGCCGCCGAGGTCGACCAGATGGCCCCGGCCCTGCTGTCGGTTGATCCCGTTGCAGCGGCCAAGACCGAGACCGCCGCGGGTCAACGACCCACGTGGCTCCATCCGCTTGTTAAGAGCCACAACGGCAAGCTCTACTTGATTGCCGCCAACGACGGCGACGGCGAAGGCCCGATCCGCTTCACCCTCCCGACGGCTCCGCGCAGCATCCGCGAGCTGAGCGAGGGCCGCACGATCAGTGCCACGGGAACGAGCTTCCAGGATCAGTCTGCGAAGCTCAGCGTGAAGATCTACGAGATCGAGGTCGCACGGTAGAAGAAACAACCGAGAATGTCCACCGTTTAGCCCCGGCACTTGTGCCGGGAGCTAGACGATGGTCTGCCGGAGCTAACCGATGGTCCGTTGCGTACGGCGTGAGCTACTGGCGGCTGGCGAGCCGTTTCTTCAACTCGTCCTTCTTCACCTTGAGTTGCCCGGCGTTGGGCGAATCCTTGAAGTACGCATCCAACGGATAGCAGCCGCTCGGCAGCCCCATGCGCGGGCCGGTCGTGCAATCGCTGAACGTGCGGCAGATCCGCTTCGTCTGCATTGGGCGGCCGGCCAGCGAGTCGGCCGGCAATTCCCAGTAGCTTAGCACCATGCGTCCGAGCCCCACGAAGTCGGTCCAACCGTCGCGCACCACGGCCTGGGCCACGTGCGGCAGGTAATCCTGGAGGTAGGTGTAAGCCGTGCCGACCACCGGCAGGCCGGGCACTTGTTGTTTGGCCTGCCGCACCGCCTCGATTTGCCGGACACAACCCACCAGCGGATCTTCCGGCGGCTGGTAGCCGTCGGACGGCGGAAAACAGGCCGGCCGCTGCACGTGCGGGTTGTAGTAGGGCGAACCGGCCGACAGATTCACCAACTCCACCTTGCACTCGTCGCGCAGCATGCGGAGCAACTGAACCGGCTCGGTGAGGTCCATCTCCAGCGGTTTGTACGGATTGCAGCCGAACCCGGGATAGGGCACCGGATAGTCGTGCGGAATGCCCGGGCCAAGTTTGCCGCCGTTGGCCTGAGTCGGATCGGGATAGAACGGCGGAATGTCGAAGAGCGACAAGCGCACGCCGATCATCAAGCCCGGGCATTCGGCCCGGATCGCGGCGATGGTCTCCCGCATAAACCGCGTGCGGTTCTCAAAGCTCCCGCCATACGGCCCCGGCCGCGTGAAGGCCGAGAGGAACTCGTGCCCGAGATAACCGTGGCAGTGCTTCACGTCGACAAAGCGGAAACCGACCTCCTGGGCCATGCGAGCCGCGACCACGTAGTCGTCGATCAGCCGGCGAATCTCGTCGTCGGTGAACACCACGGAGTCGTCGGCCGGGTCGATGTTGAATTTGCGATCCAGGACCGGGTGGTGGTAAGCGATTCGCGGCTCGAGCTTGGTGTGGACATTCGGACGGCAGAAGCGGCCGGAGTGGGTCAGTTGCAGTCCGACCAGAAGATCGTCGGCCGCCTGGGGGCCGAACTGTTGCGTGTGGGCCGAGACGAGCGAGCCTAGCAACTCGCGAATCGCTTCCTTATTCTCGGGCCGGTAACAAAGCTGCTGGGGATTGGCCCGGCCGTCGTGCCGCACGGCGAACGCCTCACCGCCCCAGATCAACTTGGCCCCCGACTGGCCGAAATGCTGCCAGCGGCGTACGGTCAGCTCCGACGGCCGTCCGTCGGCCGTGCCGTCCCAACCCTCCATTGCATGAATGCACCAGCGATTGCCGACGACGAAGTCGCCAATCGCGATCGGCGCAGCCAGGGGCGATCCTTCGGCCGCCGACAAGACATGCTCGTCGCACGGAATCGAAAGCCCCAGTTGCTGGAGGTAGGCGACAAACTCCTGGACCGAATGAAGCCCGCCGATACGCTGGTACTGCTTCGCCACAAGAAATCTCCACTACACCGAAGAACCGGGAACCAGGCCGCGACGCGGCTCCAAGACATTCTAAACGAACCCGGCCGGTGATGCGAGCGGGGGGAGGGAGGAATGACGAATGCCGAAACCAGAATGACGAAGGAATGTCGAAGCACAAATGACCAATGGTTTTCGAGCTTCGTTCTTCGTCATTTCCCCTTCTCAGAGATTCTCGACGATCTCCCGCCGAGCGATCAAGTAGGTCCCCCGCTGGCCGCTCATGCCACAGGCGGCCAGCCAACGTTCGGGCAGTTCGGTGCGGAGCACCTCGCCGACGTCGCGGCCCAGTCCGCGGCCGGGGATCTTGCCGCCGGCCCGGTGGAGATGGCCGCCCCCCTTGCCGATCCCGTCCAGCGTCCGGCAAAGGAGCTCGGTCGCGTCTTCCCCGCCATGGGCCGTGCGCACGGAGAGGACCAGGTCTTCTTGCACGACCGCCCCGCAGAGGACCCGCTGGATCGCTTCGCACCGGATCAACAGGTCGGCCACCTCGCCGACGATCTCCGGGCCGCTGGCACGCGGCAGCAGGCAGAGGGCCGTATCCTCATAGATCAGCGTGCTTTGGAGGGCCAGCACCAGGTCGCTGAAGTATTCGCGAGTCAGCGGCGCATTCTCAATCTCCGCCAACTGGGGAAAATCGGCCCGCTCGCTCAGCCACAGTACGATCGAGCGGTCGAGCCGCGTATGGTAGGTCTCGTTCCCCCGAGTTTCGGTGCGTATGGCGTATAGCAGGGCCGTGGCCAGTTCGCTGGTGGGGAGGATTTCTTGTTCGCGGAGATAACAGGCCGCAATCGTAGCCGACGCCGCCACCTGATGACGCACGTCCTGGAACGGCAGCCGGTGCCGGTGGTGAGGCTGGGGGCGATGGTGATCAAGGACCGCCACCGGCTCGATCCCGCGCTCGTTGAACAAGTGATTCTCGCTCCCCCAAGCGCAGTCGACGAGGATCACCGCCGTGTTGGCCGGACACGTCACTCCGCGAACCAACTCGATCGGCGAGCCAAGCAGCTTGACCATGTGCCGATTCTCAGCCCGAACGATGGCCCCGCCGCCGATCAGGCGTCCCGGCTTGGCCAACTTCTTCTCGACCAGATAGAGGATCGCCCAGCCTGCGGCGATGGCGTCCGGGTCGGGGTTGTCGTGGGTGACCACGAGAACCTGCTCATAGGGGGCCACGAGGTCCAACAGCCGCTGCGACCTCGTCTTTCGGGGGGCCACCTTGTCTGAGACGTCCCAGTTCACCAGTCCTTCCCTTTCAAGCCCCAGTCTCCCCCACCTTAGCCTATGCGGGAATCCTCTGCAAGACCTCCGACGGTTTGTCATCTGACCTTGGCCGCCGACTCGCCCGGTGGGCTCTTTTGATCTTTCGCAGGCCAACGGAGAAGGCAAGGGGCGCAGTCTAGTGGAGATTGAAATCGCCTCCCCCGGAAGACTACATGGTTAGGTACCGAGACGGCCTACCGCGAGGAATTCGCGGCTGCGGCCGGCCGTGGCATCGGAACCGGTGCGGGAGCGCCCGGGAGGCCAGGAATGGGGCTTAGCGGATCCAGCGGGATCACGAGTTCGGGCGTAATCAGAATGACCTCCACGGTTTCCTCGCGAGCCTTCTCGGCACCCTGCACAGCCTGGGAATCGCTCGTTTTGGGCGACTCGCCGTCGCGATCCTGCGCTTGCGTGGCAAGGACAAGGGTCTGACCGAAATGCATTTGAACGTTGGTGGTAATGCCGCATGCGCGAGGGACGGGAAGCTTCTTCCCAAACGGATCGAAGGGGTCACGCACCTTCATGGCGGTTTCAAGAATGAGTTTGTCGGCTCCGACGAGTTTCGGAAGCAGGTTGAGCGTTGTTTCGCGTCCGACCTGTTCATCCCCTGCAGGGCCCTTGCTAAAGTGGGCATTGCGCCCGTCGAGCGTGACCATCGTCGGTTCGCCGAGGACCCGGAGGAGCTTGTCTTCGCGCATGGCCTTCAGTTTTCCCAGCCGTTCTGGAGTCGCAATATCGACGCACGACTCGAAGGGGAGGCTGGCGATTCCCTCCGCACGATGCGAGGAAAACCCCAGCGCCAGCCAGTTGGCGCGAGAGAGATCGAGGATTTTCATGCGAAAGGCGACCTGTTTTGGACGGCCCGTCAGCCGATACTCGGCCAAAAGACGCAGCCGGCCGGCCTCGTCCTTCATCCCGGCGGCCTCCAGATGGGCCGCCGCCTGGCGAATGTGATCGGCGGCTTCGCTCGGCGACAGCGTTTTCTCGGCCGCCGGGGCCTTTTGCCCCGAGGTCTGCTGTCCGTAGCAGAGCCCCGCCCAGAGCACCAGCATCCCAACGATCGCCACGTTTCGCATCCTGCTCCCTCCCATGCGTGAGAACCTGAACCGCCGCGTCACCTCGCAGGCCTTAAGCTATCGGGAACGGCGTCCAGGGGCAACGTCAGTTGGAGGGGGGGCGTAGGGCGGCGCCGAGCTAGCGAGGCCCGCCAGCTTGTCGGACATGGTGGTCCCGGCCCGCATCCC
>JBDKTH010000822.1:0-8291 GCA_039680305.1 Thermoguttaceae bacterium
CACGCTGATTCAAGAGTCGGGCGCCCGGGTCGAGGAGGGGGCGAAACTGAGCCAGGAGACCGGCGGCACGCTCAAGCAGATCTTCGATGCCATCGAAGCGACGGCCGAGAAGATCGGCGAAATTGCCGACGCGACCAACGCCCAGGCCGTCAGCGCTCACGACGTCGCCCAAACGATCCAACGCGTCGCCCACGTGAACGAGCAGACGGCCGCCGGCAGCGAGGAGATGGCGGCCAGCAGCGAGGAGTTGGGGGCCCAGGCCGTCGCCCTCCGCGAACACGTCAGCCGATTCAAGTTCTTGGAGGCTTTGGGGAAAAGAGCATGCCGCCACGCGATTGCACCGCGTGGCGGCATGCCACCGTTTGCTCATGGCTGGCCCGGATGCGCGGAGAGCGCCGCATGCGCCGTCTCGACCACCGCACGGAGGAACTCCGGGTGGTTGACGATCGGTTCCTCGGAGAACACCACGTCCTTGCCGGCCAGCGGGTCAAACCCCGGCTCCCGTCGCTGCTGCGAGGCCAGGCTTCGCTTGTGGATCTTCGCGGCGCTGGAGGAGACGTAAATCCCCACGACGAGGACGCGTTTCTTGTGCTCCAACGCGGCCTGGATCGCCGGGACGCCGCTGCTGAGATACTCCTGGCCCACGCCGATCGAGGCCCAGTCGCCGTAGCTGATTCCCTGCTTGCCGCAGCAGTAGGTCGTGATCTGCCGCATGAGCCGCTCGACGAGCAGGTGATGCTCGGGATCGCCGTGGGCGAGAATCACGACGGCCTCGTCGCCGGGCGTCTGGGAGAGTTTTCGCACCTGATCCGCCGCGTACTTGGGGAGGAGGTCGCTTTCCGACAGGGTTTGGGTCACGGTAATCGGCACCTTGGGCCGGGCGACCGTCGCCTTCTCCTCGGCCAGGACGGCCGCCGTTTTGCGTGACGAATAGATGCCGAGCACGGCCGGCACGTCGAAGTGGGTGTGGCCGCTCGGGGCGACGAAAAGCGGGACGGCGATGATCCGGTCGCAGCCGGCCGCTTCGAGTTCCGCGACCGTCGTGGGGATGTCGGGTGCCGCCGACTCCAACAATGCCGTGCGCACCGCCCGAAAACGCCCGCTCTTCTTCACTTCCTCCTCGACCCGGCGACCGAAGTCGAGCACCGGCTTGTTCCTTTCGGGACTAGGGGAGCCGTGGGCGACCAGGAGCAATCCCGGATCGGCCCATGCGGGCGTGGCGGCTGCCGTCAGAACGATCAGGGCCAGACTCGCGGCACAGGTTCGCAACACTTTTCTCATGGCAATTCTCCTCTCGAAAGAAATCGTCAAAAAACCGTTTAGAACTCACCGCACACTTCGCCGCCACTGGAGCTGCCCAACGCCCGCCAGATCTCCAGCTTGATCGTATCGCTGACAAAGCGGACGCTTCCGTCGCCCATGGTGACGTTGACGCCGCCCGGGTGGCTGCTGCGCGCGGCGTAGAAGCCGATGCCCATCGAGTTCATGTTGGGCACGGGGCTGTTCGGCGCCAGGTACGCCGAGAAGGTCGTGGCCAACGGCTTGCCGACGATCCAGCCGAATCCCCGGTTTGCATACCAGGTCGTGCTGCTGGCGGCCAGCGATGCCAGATCGGGATTGACGATCCCGGCCAGCCCTGGACCGTTGGAGTTCGGCGATGCGGAGAAGAAGCCGATGAGCCGCTGGGCGTCCCGGGGACTGGGAAGCGGCCCCGACACTTGGACCCGCGGACCGAGCAACGACTCGGCCAGAACCAGGGTGTTGCTCGACCCATCGGTCATCTCGCGAAAGCCTCGCGCCGAACCATAGTAGAACATCCCATCGGACGGATAACGCAGGTCATAGTTGGTTCCGGTCCCCGATCCGCCGCAGACCATGTAATTGCCGCCTGCCAGCCACTCGCCGGCCTTTTCCTCGTACAGGGCCTCCGCGCTGTCGCTCGGACAGCGGAAGAGGGACAGGCTGGTCCGCGCGGCTTCTGCCTGCACGGGATTCAGCGCCTGGCTGTGACTCGATCCCAGGTAGAGCGGCTGTTTGAAGTCGACCAGCTTCTGAAGATTCTGCTGTTCGACGAACGGCAGCAGCTTGGCCTGCGCGGAAAAGCTGGTGGCGGTGGTGGTCCCCAGGCCGGGAAAGCAGTTCATCGCCGCATGGTAGTTGTGCAGGGCCAACCCCAACTGTTTCAGGTTGTTGGTGCAGCTGATCCGCCGTGCGGCTTCGCGGGCCGCCTGGACGGCGGGCAACAGCAGGGCCATCAGGATGCCAATGATCGCGATGACCACCAGCAGCTCAACGAGGGTAAACGCCTTTCGTATTCGGTACATTGCCTCAGCTCCTCTCTCAGGTGAACGCGACAACCGACCATCGGCTGCCAAACCAGACCGTCTTCCGGCGGCTGGCTACGAGAGAGGGACTGCGTTGGACGCACTCTCACTAGCTGGCGTACCGCATTATTCGTTTGAAAACTTGTCTCGGAATGGGGGAAATGCCGCCCCTACTTCTGCAGAATCAAGCGATCGTTCTTCGTGCACAGCAACCGGTACACCTGGCCGTGGTGGACGATGAACATCTCGCGTTGGCCGCCGAGTAGTTCATCGGATTGCATCACGCGCACGGTGGTCAACTCCCGGCAGACCGCACAAGGGCCCTCGGCGCGATCGCAACCGTGGGACCGCGACGAAGCGTCGGCAGGCGGCTTGCTCTCTTGGTCATGCATGATCGCTTTCCCCATTCAGGCCCCTAAACCACAACACGCACAGCGATGCCAGCCACGTCTCTCGGGCTCTCCGATCGATTCGCCTTGCGCCAGACCGACACGCCGCACCGGCGCAGGGCGTTGCCTGACGCGAAGGAGCGTTGTCGGGAGCTAACCTCAAGGCCACCGTGGGCAGGCCTCGTGTCAAGCGATGGCAAGACGCAACACCCTTCGAGCGGCACGGAGGCGCCCTCGATCGGCGACGCGGCCATGAGCGAGAATCAACCGAGCTAGATGGCTGGCGTCGTGGTGGCCCCGAGGGACCGGAGACGACGCTGGCTGTCGTGCGAGCACGCGACTGGAGCTTGAGCGACCCATCCCAGGGCAGTGCGAGTCGCTCAAGTCCCGCCAGTGCCACCGAGTATACTGAGACTGAGTATCAATATCAAGAGGCGGCCTCAAGAAAACGGGGAGAATTCCGCGGCCGACGCGATCTCGTGCCGTGGCAAGGCGTTTCGTCAACCGAGCAGCGTACGACCCAAAGGCAACAGGCACACTCCGTCGCGGCGCTGGCCAGAACGAACGGAGTGTGCCTGCCAATCCGAGCAATGGTCTCCGCGAGTCGCCTCAGGGATCGTAGTCTTTCGGGGCCCAGGAAGGCCGGGGTTCGGTCGCCGGTTGCGGAGCCACATAATACTGCGGGGCGGCTGGGGCGGGTTGGACATAGACGGGGGCCGGCTGGACATAGACGGGCGCCGGTTGCATGTACACCGGGGCGGGAGCCACGTAGACCGGCGCCGGGGCCACGTAAACCGGGGCGGCGTAGACGCGATAGGGATGGGGATAGGGATAGGGTCGGTAGTAAGGCGGATGGTGATGGTGATGGTGCGCCGGGGCGCCAATTCCAATGCCGACGCTCACTCCCCCTGCCTGCGCCGATGACCACGACAGGGCCGCAACGGCCAGTGCGACACCAAGGAACAACGTCGTTTTCGCCTTCATCGCCTCTTCTCCTCTCTGATTGCCCTACAACCGTTATAGATCGGCAAGTTTGCCAACTCGTATGAATCACGAACGAAGCGATCGTGCAGATCCAGCCTCTTTGGATCTGACCGGTTCGTTGCCTTCAGGCCGCAGGTTACAGCCAACCAAGAGGTTGTGGCAATATGGGAAACGGACTGCTAGCAGAGCCCGAGGAACTCATCTCGCTCGCTACGCCCCGATTTTCGCCAACGCTTGTTGGCATCGCCCTAGCAACACCTCCGAGCGGAGGGCCCGCAGGCGGGGCTCGGCGGCACGGAAATGACGCTGAGCGCCGACCGCGTCGCCAATCGCTACCGCGACGATCGCCTGGTAGGCGTGAATGTTGTCCTGGAAGACGCCGATCAAGGGGCTGGCGTTCCGGAAGGGGGCGAGGCCCGTCGCCGCGGCTTCCAAGTGAAGCTTGGCCTTCTGAAAGTGCCCATCCTCCAGAGCCAGGAGTCCCTCGGCGATCTGGAACATGGGGACCAAAAGGTCGCTCAGCGCATGGGACCGGACTTGCTCGAGGAGTTGCCGGGCCCGCGACACGTTGCGGCGATGGGCCAAATAGTCCAGCGCCAGGTTGAGCAGCACCGTGGCGTTGTCGGGAGCCAACTCGACCGCCTTTTCGGCCGCCTGGATCGCCTCGTCGGTCTTGTGGGCCCGGGTATAGCCGTACTCCAAGAAGCTCTGGAAGAGCCACGGAGGAACCTGCGGATCACTTGCCACTTCGTGGATCACCAGCAAGGCCTCGTCGAGGCGTCCCAGACCGGCCAAGGCCTTGGCCTTCTGGGCGGCCAGATCGTAGGCAGGGACGCGTCCCTCGAGGCCACCGATCTGTCGCAACACATCGTCCCACTGCCCCCACGCTACCGCGTGGAGAAACCGCGTGTAACGCCGGGTTGGGGAGAACACCTGGATGGCCAAGACGAAGACGAGCGGAAAGAGCAGGGTCGCGACAATGAGCCAGTCCCAAAGGTTCCAGGGCACACTCAGGAAGCGGCGAAGGCCGATGAGGCCCAGGAGAAAGAGGTTCGTGCCCCACATGCTCCGGTACATTCTCCGGGCCATGAACCAAACGCCGCCCCAGAAGCCTCCAACGTTGCGGAGTTCGACATACTCTTGGGGCGTGATGACCTCCGCGACGGAACTCTGGCCCGGGTGCAAGGCCATGACCTCGTCGGTGTGGAGGACGATCTCCGAGAAGCCTCGTTTTCGCAGCGACTCCACGGCTGCGTCGGCCGAGGCCGCCTCCACACGCTCGGTCACCTTGAGTCCATCGGTCCTGCGGCCGGTGAGCAGATACTCGTGCCGCCCCTCGGGCAACCGCACCGGGTTGGCCACAGGGTCCTTCTCTTCCGGCGACTGGTAGGGATTCGTTTCCATGGAGTCAGGCCTGTAATCGTGAAGAGGATTCGACAATTGGCACGCTCTGCGCTCCACTGCCGCTCCACATGAGACGGGGCAAGAGCGCGACCGGTCAGCGTGAGCCCCCGGATTCGGCTGATTCTAGGGCAGGGCAGGGGAGGGGAGGGGGCAAGAGGTTGCTGCGAAGGGAGAACGGGCACAAGTGCCGCGGCTAAACGCAATGCCGTTCAATCGGTTGACGCAAGTCTTTGTTTAGCCCGGTCGCTTGCGACCGGAGGAAGGCAGACGCTCGCGTCCGCGCCACAACCGATTGAACGGTATTGCGGCTAAACGGCTTGGCGTGTAATCGATTTGCTACGCAGGGCTCGAGAGTCCTGCGTCGCTCTTCTCATTTCCGCCGTGCCACTTCCTCGCCGCCGACGATCGTGAAGTCGAGCGACGACTGGCCGATCTTGTCGCCGTTCAGGTCGGTGACGGTCAGCTGCAGGACGTACTTGCCCGGGGGGATCTGCTTGGGCATGACGAAGTCGTAGCCGATGTAGAAGTCGCGGCGCGGATTCTGGCAATGCTCTTCGTTCGTGCCGAAGTCGTGGTCGGTGACGCGCTGGCCGCGGTTGTCGATGATCTGGTAGCTGCTCTGGAGGGCCGTGTGGTAGCCGCGATTGGATTCTTTGATCTTGAAGTTCTCGACCTCGGCATACAAAAGGACTCGCTGCCCGGGTCGGAAGGCGTACTTGTCAAAGGGCTTGAACGCGCCGTAGCTCTGCACGTCGGTGACAAAGGCCAGGTTGCGGACGAGGAGCGGGGCCGTTTCTCGCAGACGCATCACCGCCTCGGACAAATGCTGCTGGGCTTCGCCGGCGCGACGGGACGGCTCGGGGCTGCGCTGCGGATCCAGCATCACGGCCAGGCCGCAGAATTCCTTGGACCAGAAATCCTGCATGGAATTGGGAATCGTCGGGATCGGGCGCATGGCATCGTCGCGTCGGCCGTCGGCCAAGTAGAGCATGCGCAGCCGGGCCTGGTCGGCGATCTCCTCGGGCGACTGCGGGGAGGCTTGAACCCGGGTTTCCAATTGCCGGATCGTATCGTTTAGCGAGCTGCGCCAATCACCCGTCACACGGGGTTCCGAGGGGGCGTCCTTGGGACGTTCCGGCTGTGTTGCCTCGGTGGCCGGCAAGGAGACGACCTTGGCCGGTGTGGGCAATGGCGTCGCCCGATCACGCGCTGGCTCTTCCGATGCGCGCGGGGCGGGCAACGACACCACGGCCCGAGGATCGGGCAGCGGCACCACGAGCGAGGCGACCTTCCGGTCGTCGCGACTTGGCAACGGGGCTGTCGGTTCCCGGGGCGGCAGCGGCGCCGCGGGCGGCGGCACGTCTCGTGGCTCGGGGCGGTGATAGGCGGCGGCCTGGTCTTCGATCGGTTGCGGTCGGGCCGGCTCGATGCCCGAGGCCAGTTGCGAGGGCGGACCGCCTCGTTCACGCTCCTGGGCCTGACGCCGATAGGCCAAGGCCGCACGGAACTGCTGGACGACCAGCGGCCACAGGTTGGGCGGCGTGGCCCGAAGATTGCGGACCAGTTCCTCTTCGGTTCGCGGGTCCAGCGACTGCGATTGCCGAATCTCCGCCAGGATCGATTCCATCGACTGGCCTTCGGCCTGAGCGAGCGGCGAAGTGGCTGCCTGGGGGGCAGTCGGAGACGCCGGCGGCGGAACTGCGACTGGCGCTGGGGGTGTGGCCGGAGTGGTCGGGGCCGGGGAAGTCACCGGGGGCGTGGTCTGAGGGAGCGGCGTCGTACTGACCGTTTCCTTCTTCGACCACGGAGAGCTGCTACATCCCAGCGTCCACACCGTGACGGCGAGCAGGAGACTGATTTTAAGCCGCGATCCGTGCATACTGACTCGGTTTTGTGCCCGAAGAGAGTACCCGTGAAGAGGGGGCGAATCATAGCTGATGTTGCCAGGCAATGCAACAGCGAAAAAGCTAGCGACCGACGGGGGCTGCCAGGCGGATGATCAGCCGCTCAAGGATGGTTCGCATGGGGAGGGCGCTGGCCCCTTTCAGATCGAGATCGGCCTCCAAGAGCCAGCCATACAGCTGGTCGCCACGGAGGCGTCCCAACCGCCGAAGTTGTTGCTCGGTTTTGGCCAGGACAAACGATTTGACCCCGGCTTGTTGGAGGACGTCGCGGAGCCCGATTCGCCGGCCGGCCGCTTCGGCTTGGTAAATCAGCTGAGTGGCGGCCGCGAAGCGTCGCAACGAGGCCGAAATCTGCCCGAGGATGGCGATGGGGTTCTCCCCAGCCAGAAGGAGTCGGTCCAGATGCGTCATCGCCTGGGCCACGTGGCCGTCGAGGGCCGCATCGAGCATTTCCCAGGCGGTCTTGCTGCGCCAGGAGCCCACCAGTTGTTGGACCAGCTCGGTGGTGACCTTTCCATCCTCGCCAACGCTCAGCGCCAGCTTAGCCAGTTCCTGGTCGAGGAGCCCGAGTTCCGGGCCGACCAGTTCCAAGAGCATGTCGATCGCTGCGGAGGGGATCTGGAGCTTGTGGGTCTGCTTGGCCCAGGTGCCGAGCCACTTGGCCAAGGCGGCGGCCTGGGGCGTCCCACAATCGATCAATAGCCCGTCGGCGGCTACGGCCTTGTAGAGCCGGGTGTTGGACGGAAAGCTCTTGGCGTCGAGCACCAGGACCCCGGTCGACTTCGGCTTGGCCACGTAGTCTTCCAGCTCGGTCCGGTAGCGGCTCACAAAGTCGTCGGCCTCTTCGACGACGACCAGCCGTCTGCCGCGTCCGAACATCGCCACGATCGAGAGATCAGCCATAACATCCCGGAGGGGGGTGTTGGCGCCTTCAAAGGCCGCGAATGACAGTTCCCCCTCCTCGCCGAGCACCTCCTGCCGGAGTCGGGTGAGCACGTGCCGCTTCAAGAACACCTCATCGCCAAACACCACGCAGACCGGCTTCGCCGGAGACTTGCCCGGTGCCGCCAGAAATTCGATGGCAAGAAGGGTCGAGGATGAGGATTTGGCCATCCCCACAGTATACGAGAGAAATGCGGAATGATAAATGATGAATGATGAATGGCAGACAGGGAATTGCCCTCGGGAGGACGGTCGAGCGGCTTGCCTCTTCGCGAGGTTCGTCATTCATCATTCATCATTTATCATTCCGCATTTCATCTGAAGTAGTACCGTTTCGGCTGCAC